>JAUWWP010000558.1 GCA_030616835.1 Deltaproteobacteria bacterium
CACTCTATTAGGGCCAAACCCATACCAGATGTTATGGAAGGAGAGGCCGTAATAGAGTGGTTAGCATGACCTCGGTCCAATCCGATGGGACGATAGTGAAGTTGGGCTCGGAGTCCATCCCCAACGCCGGAAAGATCGGGGGAGCTCAGGGCCCCGGGATGATGCTCGCTCAAATGCATTGCATGATGAGGGGAAGACTGGGGATTGTAACTGAGCTTACCGTGGAGATCTTCCCCTGGGGTAAGTATAGAAGATACTATACATTTACCACTGCGGAGAAGAATTTCTTCGGGCATATAGATTGGTGGTACAAAACAACGAGGCTTGACCTCTTCTCGATGTTCATTGCTGATGCTGAGCCGGCTACCTGTATTGCTCAGATAATGACCCCTACCTATCAGGAGGCCGAGCAACTACTAACTATGATGGAAGCAGCGGGCTTCTATCCCACCTGTGTGTGGCTGGGTATAGTTAGCGCCGACACCCAGAAGGAGCTTGATGCCAGGTGCCGGATGATAGAGAAGGTTACTGAAGAAACTGAGGGTGCACCCGCGCTAAGGGATCTTACTACTGCCCTGGAGAGCATTAGCCCCGAATCGTTTTTAGGAAGAATCGGGGGGACAGCTCAGAGCATGAGGAAGACGAGGAACACTATAAACTATATGAGGCAGAGGGAGACCGAGTGGTACTCTGCCTCATGGATCCATCCAGGTAATGCCCCCAGGTATTATGAGACTCTTCTTAACGCCGGAAGGCAACATCTCGGGGAGAGGGACCCCCGGGCGGAGAAGGAGAATAAGTCTCACTTCCGGGATGAGGATACCGAAATGTATATGTGTACCTATTTTGGGGGCAGAGTGATAATCTTTGAGCGGGACTACTGTCAGGCCAATAGCTCCCCCTATGAGTTTTATAAGTCCCGGGGCTTTGTGGAACAGTCATCCTACGAGCAATATAAGCAGGGGATGACTGGTGGATGGAGGTATGCTAAGAGAGGATCGGTATGGGAGAAGGTAGACAGTAGTATTAAGGAGGTATTTGACCCTAAGAATATCATCTACCCTGAATACGATGGATTGATCGAGGATATGGTCTACGGAGGTAAGGCTTATTAACAAGTGAGGTAAAGAGAGGGTTCAAGGGGTCAAGGACTCCAATATAATGTCAAATGTCAAAGCTCAAAGTTCAAATGAAATCTAAAGTTCAAATGACAAATACAGGTGCACCGGTGCACCTGTTAAATTTGACATTTAGTCATTTGTCATTCATTTGACATTTGGATTTTGACATTTGAACTTTTCCTAATTAAATTCTTGAGCCCTTTCAAGTAATTCGGATATTTACGCATTATTTGGGTTAATATAATAGGTTAAAGAAGATAATGGCCGAAGAGAGGCTTATTGCATTAGAGAGGATAGTAGGTAAAGGTAATGTTAATGCAGATCCGGACAATCTCGCCACTTACTTTAAATCGGGGGCTAAGGCACCTGGTTTAACTTTAGTCACTCCTACTGAAGGCAGCCAGGTTCAGGAACTGGTAAGGTTCGCCAGCACGCACAGTACCCCCATTTATACGGTAAGGGATAAATATTGCTCAGAGGAGATCGCTTCTAAGGAGGGGCTCCTTCTGGATTCGAGCAAAATGAA
>JAUWWP010000015.1 GCA_030616835.1 Deltaproteobacteria bacterium
AGGGGCTTTTCTCCCAGAGGAAGGAATTGTTTGGGCTGGCCTCCCTCCAGCCTTTTCCCTTGACCAGCAGCTGGAATTAAGGCAATTACTCTCATCTTTCTTTTACCGTCTATTCCCTGTCCTTCGAGACAGGCTTCGCCCTCCTCAGGACATCGGTTCCTGCCGTGTCCCTGAGGAGAGACCCGAAGGGCTATTCCCTGCTATTCCCTGCTATTCCCTGCTATTCCCTGCTATTCCCTGCTATAAAGGGTCACTGCCTAGATCTCTATCTCCTCTTTTAGTTTGGTAAAGATCATCTTTCCGGCTGTGGTCTGAAGGATGCTGGCCACCGAGACTTCCACCGAGCTGCCCAGGTATCTGCGGGCATTTTCGATAACCACCATGGTACCATCGTCGAGATAGGCAACTCCCTGCCCTGGTTCCGTCCCTTCTTTGATGACCTTAACCTTCATCACCTCACCGGGGATTACTACCGGCTTAAGGGCATTGGCCAGTTGATTGATATTTAGGACAGTAACTCCCTGAAGCTCGGCCACTTTGTTCAGGTTATAGTCATTGGTGATGATTTTGGCCCCCAGTTTCTTTGCTAAAGCGATGAGTTTCCGATCCACCCTGTCAGTCTGGGGAAAATCTTGATCGGTAATGGTTACCTTCGGATCTGCTTGGCGCTGCATTTGCTGGAGGATCTCCAGTCCTCTTCTTCCCCGGGTCCTTTTCTCCGAATCCGGGGAGTCAGCAATGTGTTGAAGCTCATGCAGAATAAACTGGGGGACAAGAAAGCCTCCTTCAATAAAACCGGTCTTTCCGAGATCAGCAATCCTTCCATCAATAATTACGCTGGTGTCCAGGAGTTTAGGATTCTGGTCGGCAGTGGAACTCTTGGGTAGGAATTTGAAAGTGCTCAGATCAAAATCTTGCCCCTTTCGCCAGCCTAAACTTACCCCCAGATATCCTAAGACCGAGTTGATTAAAATATAGATCGAGCCTCCCAGGAAAGGGTCATTAAAGAATTTTAATAAAAAGATAAAGGCAAATAAGTTGGCAGTAATCAGCCCCAATACCAGGCCAACCATGGCACCCAGGATCGTGCGCAGAGGAACCTCCCAGAAATTCCTCTCGAGAAAGAGCACAGTTATTGCCAGAAGGATCCCCATTCCCGAGCCAAAAAATGCCAGGATGGGAGATGATAGCAGGGCGAAGCTGATAAGATAACCACTACCAGCACAGAGAAATACCAGAATAAGGCGCCCTAAAGTTAATCTCATTAAACCTTTATTACCTCCTTCACTGGTGAGTCTGTTTGCTGGTAGGGAAGAGTTTTGGGGGAAAAATAATTAATTGGGGAATCTTTTCTCAATAATTGAAGATTGTCTTTATCTCCTCTTCAATGTTTTCTTCTCCGGTATTGGTGGCAAGGGCGAGTTCTCTAATTAAAAGATTGCGAGCAGTATCCAAGATCTTTTTTTCTCCATAGGAAAGATCCTTTTGCAATTTCAAAAGGTTCAAATCTCTTAATACCTCAGCAATTTCGAAGACCGAGCCGGTTCTAATCTTTTCGGAATACTCCCGGTAGCGGCGATTCCAGGTTTGGCTGTTCTTTACTGACTTTTTCTCTTTATCTTTAAGAATCTCATAGACTTGAGGAACCTCACTGAGTGCTATTATTTCTCGCAGTCCTACCGAATCTGCATTATTGGTGGGAATCATAATTGTCATACCGTTATTCATGATGCGGAGGATGTAGAATTTACCAGTACTTCCGGATATTTCCTTGTTTTCTATCGCCTCAACTACCCCTACTCCGTGAGCAGGATACACTGCCAGGTCTCCAACCTTAAACATTTTTTGGCCTCCTGTTGGTAAGAGTTTAATTCTTTACAATATAATATAGATTTCGGATATGATCAAGTAAAAAATTTACCCCGTTAGAAATTCGCCTCAGCCAAACTAAACCTCCGTGTGAGTTCCTTGCCCCGTTAGATAATTACGGGGTGAGCTTCTAACGGGGTTTACTGGAGCACTTCATATACCTTGATCTTAATTTTTTTGCCCTTAAGGGGTACCGATCCCAGGGCCTGAACCCTAAATTGACCTCTTACTCGTTCATAGGTATTCTCTCCGATAAGGATCTGATTGGGTTTAGCTATCGATTCCAAGCGAGAGGCAATATTTACCGCATCTCCGATGACAGTATACTCCATTTGATTCTGGCTCCCGATGTTTCCGGCTACTACTTGCCCGGTGTTAATGCCGAGCCGAACAGAGAATCGCTTTCTTTCGTCAATGTTCTCATTGTAAAATTGGAGTTCTCGGAGCATATCAAGGGCTGCCTTGACTGCCATTTGCGCATCATTTTCCTGAGAAAGGGGCGCTCCAAAGAGGGCCATAATGGCATCTCCGATAAATTTATTAATGGAGCCGTGGTATTTAAAGATCACCGAGCTCATCCGATTAAAATAGCCATTGAGCAGAGAGGCAACCTCGGCTGGCTTCAGCCTTTCGGCAAGGGAAGCAAAATCCTTGATATCAGAGAAAAGGATAGTAACTTCCTTTTCCTGGATCTCTAAAGTAACGTTCTCTAATTCCCGGGAACGTTGAAGAATAAGGGTTACCACCTCAGGGGAAAGGTATCTTTCTAAATTGCTTCTGAGCACCGCGTTTTTCCTATTTCCTTCGCGCATCTTTTCCTGCCTGATTCCCAAAGCAACTAAATTGGCTACTGCGGTCAGCAATTCCAGGTCATCTTCAGTGAAAGCATAGGTATCCAGGAGGTGGTCGAGGTAGATTACCCCGAAGATATCCTCTCCTTCCCAGATGGGAACGCAGAGAGCAGAGCGGATGTTGTACTGGACAATGCTTTCTCTGGTCTGAAGCCGGGGGTCATATTTGGCATCGGAGGTGATCAAGGAGATTCTTTCCTCGATCACCTTGCGGGTGATAGTTCTACTGAACTTTAATTCTTCTTCAGCGACCCGGCCCGGGCAGGAATGTTTGACCACTTTAGGGGTTAATTCACTCTTTTCGTTAAGAAGAAAGAAAATGCCTCTTTCGGCATTGATAACCTGAAAGATCAAGCTAAGCGCCGCCTCCAGAAGCTCATCAAGATTAGGCGCCGAGATGAGAGTCTTTCCTAATTGGTAAAGGATAAAGAAATACTGGCTTCTTTTTTGCTCATGATTAGGGGCATTGATTTGAAAATCTTTGAGTGGACGGATGATCTCTGGAGCTTTTGCGATATCCTGGGGAAGATCCCTTTCCTGAAATACGAGAATGGTCTGCCCGACCCTGATCTCATCGCCCTCCTGCAAGAACTTTTTTTGGATCCGTCGATTATTGATAAAAGTCCCATTAGAGCTATTTAAGTCTTCAATAAGATAGCGTTTATCAGTGGAGGTTATCTGAAAGTGCTCCCGAGAAATTTTGGAATCGGACAGAATAAGATTATTCTTCGGTAGCCTTCCTACCTTAAAAGGACCTTTCTTGAGGCTATCCGCCGGGAGGGGAATTCCCTTGGTGGCCTTATCCTTTTCTTTTAGGAGAAGGTTAGGCATAAAACTTTTAAATCCCAATGACCAATGACCAAATTCCAATCCGTTCGGAAATTGTAAATTGTAAATTGCAAATTGCAAAAATTGCAAAGGATTGATAGAATTTATAATTTGCAATTTTCATTTATATTAGCTCAATCCTAAAAGGGAAAATTTTTTCGTGAAATTCGTGAAATTCGTGGTTCAAATCCCAATGACCAATTCAATCATTTTCATTTTTCATTTTGCAATTTGCATTTTGCAATCCGCCTCCGGCGGATTACGTTCATAGGAGGTAAATAACCAGCAGGACTATTAGCCCTATTGTTAATAAGGAAAGGACACTACTGGTCCGGATCAGGCTCCTTCCCTTTGGGGGCGAGGGGGTTGGTAGCCTGCTCAGTGCGATCAGGCCCAAAGTGATTGAGCTTAGGCAAAGAGTAACCCCGACTATCAAGCTAATGGCTATGATGAGTGCTCGAGGCCATTCGCCGAGCAGATAAGATAAGGAGGAGGTGACGGTGAAATTAAAGGGGCCTCCGAAGAGAGCAAGAAGGAAGGAGAGGAAAGGTAAGTTAGTTTCAAAAGGTTCATCAGCTACTGGAGTAGGGAAACTCTTACTACAGCGGACACACTTCTCCCTTTTTTCCTGATAAGTACCGCAGTAAGGACACTGAGCAGCTTTCTTCTCGGTAGTTAATCTGGCCGAAGTTAGATTGGCTCCATAGAGATCGGCTCCATCCATAATGGCATTGGAGAGCTCAGCACCCTCTAAGTTGGCCTGGCTAAGATCCGCTCCCCGCAGATTAGCCCATCTGAGATTGGCATTGGTCAGATTTGCTCCGACGAGATTAGCTCCTTCAAGGTTGGTTCTTTCTAAATCAGCCCCCTTGAGATTTACATTCTTTAGATTGGCTCCTTCTAACTCAGCCTCTCGGAGCTTAGTCCCCGAAAGATCGGCGGAAAAGAAGTTAGCAGCTTTGAGCACGGCATTGGAAAGATCGGATCCGGTTAAGCTGCAGTTTTTAAAGGAGGCATTCTGAAGATTACTTCCCTTTAGGTTGATTTTATTTAGCTTGAGATTTTCAAAATTAGCACCCTTTAAGTGGGCCAGATTAAAACTGGCTCCGGCTAAATTGGCTCCCCTTAAGTCGGCATTGGGAAAATAGACCTCGTAAAAGCAGACTCCTTGCAGATCCGCCCCCGGGAGACTGGCTCCCTTGAGATTAGCTTTAGAAAGATCTGCTCCTTGAAGCTTAGCTCTCTTCAGGTTGACTCGTTCTAAGTGGGAGGAGGTGAGATCAGCACCTTGAAGCAGAGCTTCCTCCATATTAGCATTTTCTGCCTTAATCCCCACAAGAGAAGCTTCGGTGAGGTCGGCGCGAAGAAGATTGGTCTCAGAAAGTTGGGCTTCGGTTAGTTGGGCTCGATTCAGGAGGGCTTCGGCCATATTGGCGCCGCTTAAGTTAGCTTTCTCTAACCGATCTTCCCGAAGATCAGCCCCGTTTAGCTGGGCCCCTGAAAGATAGGCACCCTTTAGATTGCTTTTCGAGAGCTTCGCTTTGGTTAGTTTGGCGAAGGACAGCAGGGTCTCTTCCAGATCGGCCTGGCTCAGGTCAGCTCCCTCCAGATCAGCGTTTTGGAGATTGGCGCCTCTTAAGGGAGCCCGGCAAAGTGAAGCCCCCCTGAGATTGGCTCGGGATAGATCAGCTTTGGCAAGAGTCTCCCCCTTTTTTAATCTATCCAGGATCTCTTCCCGGGAAAATTCACTCATACTTTTTTTATTTTAAATTATTTTAAATCGGAATTTTCTTGCCTGGTTACCAAAAATTACTTTATGATAACTTTTTGTGAGGCATTTTGCAAGAAAAAAATGTGACCCAAGTCACAAGAAAAGCCACTAGGTCTAATCACCCTGAATAGCCTTATTTTTTCTGTATTTGAATGGTTTTAAGGAAATTAAGTGAATGGGTGCGTTTGATTTTTGAATAATGTTGATTATCTTTTTAGTATTTTGATATAATACTATAATTTTTTATCGCTTGTCCTTCATTAGTTACTCGGATTCCTGTCGGTACCTTATGCCAGCTAAAGGAAATTGCTTGAAAATCTCAGGGATAATTGATAAGAATTGATAAGAAGGAAAGGTTCAGAGGTCTTTTGACAATGAATGGACGGAAGGGTGTTATGGTGGTCTGGAGGAGATGGATCGAGCAGCGTCTAATCTGGTTCCTATTTCGTTTTGTTGCTTTTTTGGCACGGAGAATACCCTTTAGGTATCTCCACTCCTTGGGGGCAAGGATTGGGGGTCTTAGTTTTTACCTATTGAGAAAAAGAAAAGGCATTGCCCTGGAGAACCTTCGTTTAGCTTTTGGCCAGACCCGAAGCGAAAATGAGCTCAAGGAGATCCTTAAAGCCTCCCTTAAGAATCTGGGTAAGGGACTCCTTGAGGTTTTACGGTATTATTTTCTTCCTCCCCACTTTGTTGCTGGGCTGTTCGATATCGAAGGAGAAGAAAATCTAAAGGAGGCTCTCAAGCAAGGTAAAGGGGTTATTGCGCTCTCAGCTCACTTAGGTAATTTTATGATAATCGGAGCTAAATTTGTTTCTCAGAACTACCCATTGAACTATGTTATTCGCTTACCTCACGAGCGAAACATAGCCAGGTTTATTGAGAGCATTTTGAATAAGGTTCATGTTGGATTGATCCCGGATCGTCCGAGAATTGCCTGTGTAAAAAAATCACTCGAGTGTCTTAGGAGAAATGAGATTCTCTTTATCCAGCTGGATATTAGCGCAATTGACAGCAGGGTGTCGGTTGAGTTCTTCGGGCTGCCGGTAGCTACTTATACCGGCCCGGTAATCTTTTCGATGAAGACCGGCTCTCCCATTGTTCCTATGTTTATCATCAGGGACTCGGCTGACCGGCATAAGATTATTATTGACCCCCCGGTAGAATTGGTGGTGAGTGGGGATAGAGAAAAAGATATTCTGCTCAATACCAGCCGGTTAAGTAAGATAATCGAATCCTATGTGAGTAGGTATCCGGAACAATGGTTTTGGCTTCACCGACGATGGAAAAGGACGGGGAGAGGCTAACTGAAGGCAAAATGCAAAATGTAAATTGCAAAATGAAAAATGAAAATGATTGAATTGGTCATTGGGATTTGAACCACGAATTGCACAAATTACACGGAAAAATTTTCCTTTTAGGATTGAGCTAATATAAATGAAAATTGCAAAATGAAAATTATAAATCCCATCAATCCTTTGCAATTTGCAATTTACAATTTCCGAACGGATTGGGATTTGGTCATTGGTAATTGGGATTTGAACCACGAATTTCACGAATTACACGAATTTGTAAGGGCAATTCATGAATTACCCCTACATTGGGATTTAGTTATTGGGATTTGAACCACGAATTTCACGAATTATACGAATTAGTTCTCTCCGCCTGAGGCGGATTGGTCATTGGGGTGTGATATTATCATAACACTGTGATGTTTTATTAACATAGTTAATTTAATCCGGCGGTGGCGAATTGCAAATTGAAAATTGCAAAATGAAAAAATATGTAGGTCGGACATCTTGCCCGACATACCTGTCCTGAGCCCCTCGACCTTGCTCGGGATAAACTCCGTCGAAGGAATGGCGGGCTGGAAGCCCGCCATTCCGGGGCTCGAAAGTCCCGGCTATCCATTATAATCCGTCTGAGGCGGATTGAAGGATTTTTGAGGAGACTCCAGAAAGTTGATATTGTTGATAAGTAGCAATTTATCCGCCTGAGGCGGATTTATTGGCATTATTTTTGCTTGTTAAAAACCAATTAATCTGAAATCTACTATTATGCTCCGTCTGAGGTTGATAGATGTACTTTCAAAGAACCATAGCTGAGTCGGTAAGCTGCACGGGGATCGGGCTCCATACCGGGAGAAAGGTGAACCTGACTATTAAGCCGGCCCCAGTGGATAGCGGTATTAATTTCTTCCGCATAGATCTACCAAAACCCATTGCCATTATGGCCGGGATTTCCTCTGTGCTTGATACTAGATTTGCGACCACCATTGGTAAAGAAGGAGTTAAGGTATCCACCGTGGAACATCTGCTGGCCGCTTTCTATGGGTTGGGTATCGATAATGCTCGAGTGGAACTTGATTCTTCGGAGGTCCCGATTATGGATGGCAGTGCTGCCCCCTTTGTCTATTTACTCCAAAGTGCTAATATCAGGGAACAGGAAAAGCCTAAGAAATTTATGGTGATAAAAAAGCCGGTTAGAGTCTCTGACGGTGATAGGAAAGTTTCCCTTCTGCCTTCCCGGGAGTTGAAAATATCTTATACTATCGACTTTAATCACCCCCTTATTCGGAGTCAATCATATCGCGCAGCCTTTTCTAATCTGAGCTTCGGTCGGGAGATTAGTCGGGCTCGCACCTTCGGTTTCCTCCAGGAGGTTAACCAACTACGTTCTCAAGGCCTGGCCTTGGGTGGTTCCCTGGATAATGCTATTGTTATCGGCAACTTTACGATTTTAAATGAAGAGGGGCTCCGGTTTTCCGATGAGTTTGTGCGCCATAAGATCCTGGATTCGCTGGGTGATCTTTCATTACTGCAAATGCCGGTGATTGGGCATTTGGTGGCTCATAAATCTGGTCATTCCCTGAATTACCGTTTAATGAAAAAACTAATAATGAGGAGAGGTGCCTGGAAAGTTTTGCGTTTATCTCATCCCCAACCGATTGCCGAGAGTAAGTTAAAACTGCCGGCCTTCGCCACCTTAAAGAAATTTCCTACCTGATCTTTAAACTTCCTGCCATATTTAGCTTGCAATTTTTTTCTAATCGATTAAAATAATAAGAATTAGTTGTAGGTCGGGCATCTTGCCCGACATACCTGTCCTGAGCCCCTCGACCTTGCTCGGGATAAACTCCGTCGAAGGAATGACGGACTGGAAGCCCGCCTTACTGATCAGGGAGTCAGCAGGGGTTCTAAGATCCTTCGGGATTTGTCCTCCGGCTAAGGCGGATTAATAATTGCAAAGTGCAAAAAATTTAATTGGGATTTGGTCATTGGTCATTGGGATTTGTTAATTGGGATTTGAACTTATTGTCGAGTTTCCAGTCATTTTCGACAGGTCTGTCCTGAGCTTGTCGAAGGGCGAGCAGCGCAACCGAATAGCCAATGGGAGTCTGGTCAAACAAATATATGGCTGGAATTATCAACCAAAATAGGTACACTACCTAGTTATCGAGGAAGACAGGGATGGATAAAGATCTCCTTCGGGAGAAGGATGAAAAGAGGCGGCGGCGGGAGCAGATTATTATCGGGGTGACCGCAATAGCCCTTGTCTTATTAACTTACCTTTGGGCTCGAATCTCTGAGTTCAGTTCCAGGCTCCCTTTACCTAATAATATAGTGGTCTTTGGCTTTATCAATCTAAATATTATCCTTTTAGTCCTGCTCTTATTCTTAACCTCCCGTAATGTCATCAAATTACTGTCCGAAAGGAGAAAGAGGGTCATCTGGTCAAAACTGCGATCGCGGTTAGTGATTGCCTTTTTGGGCTTTTCTTTTATCCCGACGATTGTCCTTTTCTTGGTAGCGACTGCATTTATCACAAAAAGCATTGATAGCTGGTTTAGCGATGAAATCGAGGACTCTCTTAAAGAATCTTTAGAGGTTGCCCGCAGTTACTATCAGGCCTCAGCCCGCAGCGCGGTTAATTATGCCCGGCAGATTGGTGAGGGTCTTCAGCAGAGGGATCTACTCAGAGGTGGCCATGAAGGTGGCTTGAAAGAATTTATTTATCAAAAACAAAAGGAATACAATCTGGGGGTGGTGGAGGTTTTTTCCCCGGAACAAAAAGAGCTGGTCACCAGCTTGAATCCCAACATTCCGGTAGGCAGCTTCACCAGCCCGGACTCAGATTTTGTCCGGGAGGGACTTGAGGGGAAGACACTCTCCCGGATCCAATCGGTGGAAGAAGGCGATATTATCAGAGGGATCGTTCCGGTTTATTCTCCCCAAGATGATCATCGGGTTGAAGGGGTGGTGGTGGTAAATTACTATGTACCCCAATCATTGGTGGGGAAGATGACGGAGATTCAGCAGGCCTATAATGACTACCGAGAGGGAGAGATACTGAAGGCCCCGCTAAAGGCGAGCTACATAATATTCCTGTTAATGATAGCATTGTTGATAATATTTTCTGCCACCTGGGTTGGTTTGTATTTAGCTCAGGGAATTACGGTTCCTATCGAGAATCTGGCCGAAGGGACCCGACAGATCGCCCAAGGTAACTTAGATATACATATCGAGGCAGTTGCTGATGACGAGATCGGAAGCCTGGTCCAATCCTTTAACAAAATGGCCCGGGATCTTTCTCATAGTAAGCTAAAGGAAAAAGAGGCCACCTTAGGCCTCCAGGTTAGTAATGAGGAGCTGGAGCAGAGGCGCAGATATATGGAGATAGTTTTGAAGAATGTGGCTGCCGGAGTGATTTCTTTAGATAAAGAAGGAGTGATTACCACTATTAATAAATCAGCAGAAAGAATGTTGGGGCTCAGGGCGGAAAAGCTATTAGGTAAAGAGTATGCCCGGGTATTACCACCTCAATATCTGGAACTGGTTCAGGAGATACTTCAGGATTTGGGGCGATCGAGAAGGGATTTAATCAATAAGCAGGTTAAGCTCTCCCTGGAAGATCAGACTCTCACCCTGCTTATCAGCCTGAATGTTCTGCGGGATGAAAGCGAACAGCAACTGGGGATGGTAGTGGTCTTTGATGATTTAACTCAGCTTTTGAAGGCACAAAGGGCGGCTGCCTGGAGGGAAGTGGCCAAGAGAATAGCCCATGAGATCAAGAATCCTCTCACTCCTATCCAGCTTTCCGCTCAGAGGTTAAGGAGGAGGTTTGCCGATTCCCGATCATCGGATAACATTTTAGAAGACTGCACCGATACCATCATCAAGCAGGTGGAGGAGTTGAAGACTCTGGTTAACGAATTTTCCAATTTTGCCCGGATGCCCGCGGCCGAGCCCACCCCTAATAATCTGAATGAGATCATTTCTGAGACCTTGGTTCTGTATCAAGAGGCTCATAAGAATATAAGATTTGATTTTAACCCGAGCAATAACCTTCCGGTTTTAGAGGTGGATCGGGATCAGATCAAAAGGATGATGATCAATCTCCTGGAAAATGCAGTGGCCTCCATTGAGGGGGAAGGAAAGATCAGGGTAGAGGCCGTTTATGATGAAGGGTTAGATATTGTGAGAATTGCAATTAGTGACACTGGCTGCGGAATTTCCCCGGAGGCCAGATCCAGGCTCTTTGAACCCTATTTTTCTACGAAGAAATCGGGAACGGGCCTCGGTTTGGCCATTGTCAGTCGAATTGTCTCTGACCATAATGGCTACATCCGGGTTCAGGATAATAAGCCCCGGGGAACCAAGTTCATTATTGAACTTCCGGTCCAGGTTGAGGGGATGAAGGTAGCGGCGAGTTAACCCCAAATAATGTGTTAATGTAGGGGGTCAATTACCATAATATCAAATATCAAAATGCAAAAATCAAAATGACATATTAAAATGCAAAATGTCATTGATCCTTCGTTTTCGCTCAGGACAAGCTTTTGAATTTTGATTTGTAATTTTAATATTTAATTTTTAATTTTTGCATTACTAATTTGGTTGTTCGTGCATAATCTGGGTTAAATTTAGGGCGATGGGGAGACGTATCTTAATCGTGGATGATGAGGAAAGTATCAGGCAGTCTTTGAGCGCTGCTCTCGAGGACGAGGGCTTCCAGACCTCGGTGGCCAGGGATGGAAAAGAGGCCTTAACGATAGTAGGTGAGGAGTCTCCTGATCTGGTGCTGCTGGATATCTGGATGGAGCGGATGGATGGACTGGAGACTCTCCAGAGGATAAAAGAGGATCTTCCCTCTCTCCCGGTGATAATGATCTCCGGACACGGAACCATTGAGACTGCCGTGAAGGCTACCAAGCTGGGGGCCTATGACTTTATTGAGAAACCTCTCTCGCTGGATAAAGTTCTTTTGACGATCGACCATGCTTTGAAGGCCAGCCGGTTAGAGGAAGAGAACCGGATGCTCCGGCAAAAGGTAGCGAAGAAGTATGAGATAATTGGTAAGTGTGAACTGATCTCGCAACTGCGCCGCCAGATCAAGATTGCTGCCCCCAGCAATAGCTGGATTTTAATTGCCGGGGAGCACGGAACCGGGAAGGAGTTGGTAGCGAGAGGCATTCACCGCCTGAGTCTTCGAAAAGATCAGAGTTTCGTTGATGTGAACTGTGCCGCCATTCCCGAGGAATTGATCGAAAGTGAACTATTCGGTTATGAGAAAGGCGCTTTTACCGGGGCCACCGCCCGGAAGAAAGGTAAGTTTGATCTTGCCGATCGGGGAACACTGTTTTTAGATGAGATAGCGGATATGAGTTTGAAGACCCAGTCGAAGATCCTGCGGATCCTCCAGGAGCAAAAGTTTGAACGGATAGGAGGCTCAAAGTCAATTGCAATTGATGTTAGGGTGATTGCTGCGACTAATAAGGATCTTCTGGAGGAGATTAAAAAGGGAAATTTTCGGGAGGATCTGTATTATCGTCTCAATGTGATCCCCTTTCGGGTTCCTTCCTTGAGAGAGAGGAAGGAAGACATTCCGCTATTCATCGAGTTCTTTCTGGAGGAGCTTGCCCGGGAGAGTGGCCGCGAAATAAAACAGATATCCCCGGAGGCCATCCAGTTGCTCTCAAGTTACAGTTGGCCGGGAAATGTGAGGGAACTGAAGAATCTGGTTGAGAGGCTAATAATTATGAGCCCGGGTAAAAAGATAACCGCAGAGGATATTCCTCCACTCTTTCGAGAAGATGCTGAGAGAGAGGACATTATCCTCACCCAGTTTCCTCACCCGGGCCCGGGCGAAGCGACCGGCCCTCCCGAAGTATGGGCAGGTCCTTCCCTGAGCAAGGCAAGGGCTAATTTTGAGAGGGGCTTCATTGCTACTAAGCTAACCGAGAGCCAGGGAAATATATCTAAGACCGCAAAAGCTATTGGTATCTCCCGGGAGAATCTCTCTCGGAAGATAAAAAGTTTGGGGATTGAAGTCAGTAGAAATTGCAAAATGCAAATTTTAAAATAAAGGAGAAAACAGACCAAGTTAAAAGAAATCTGCAACAATCAAAAAATTTGCAATTTAATATTTGCAATTTAGATTTTACAATTCGAGTGAAGCGAGTATAAAGAAGGGATAATGAACAGTTTTATCGATAGCTTAAAGAGATATTTTTGGGCAATCAATATTATTTTGATCTCCCTTTGTGCTTACTTCTCCTCCCAGATATTCACTGATTATCTGCGCCAGAGGTGGAGGGTCATCCCTAAGGTCTCCCTTTCCTCGGCCAGAGAGGTAACTGCGCCGCAGCTCAGTCAGAAGAGGGACTTAAGCTTTTATTCCGTAATTACGGAAAGAAATATCTTTAACTCCCGGGCCAAGGATATGGTAGCTGAGGCGGAGCTGGCGGAACTACTCGGCCCGGTTTCGGAAAGTAGTTTAAAGGTGAAGCTGTTTGGCACGGTGGCTTCCCGGTTTCCTGAGTTCTCTTTTGCCGTAATCCAGGACATTGTCTCGAAGAAGGTCGACACTTACCGCCTTAATGATCTTGTTTTAAACGAAGCCAAGGTAGTAAAGATCGAGCCGAAGCGGGTTATCATCTTAAGGGATGGAAAGCAGGAATCACTTCTGGTTTTTGAGGAAAAGGAGCCGCTAACCTCGGCAGCGCCAGCTCGTCCGGCCGCCAGAAAGGTTCGCCAGGTAGAGGAAAACCGGTATGAGATCGACCGAAGGGAGTTTGAGGCAAGTACCAGTAACCTGGCAGAGCTGATGACCCAGGCCCGGGTAGTGCCCAATCTGAAGAAGGGAAAGGTTAATGGGTATAAGATCTTTGCGATAAAGCCGAAAAGTCTTTATGCGAAGATCGGTTTGAAAAATGGGGATGTAATTGAGCGGATCAATGGGCTGGAGATCTCCGGTCCTGAGCAGGCTCTTGAGATTTTTCAGCAGCTTAAAGCCGAGAGCTATTTTCAAATTGACTTACTTCGACGAGGTCGCAAAGAAACTATTAACTATACCGTAAGATAAATGAAAAAAGCAATCCGCCTAAGGCGGAATAAAATGCTTGTTGAAATATAGGTTGGGTTAATCGGTTGCGGTTGCGCAGCTAGTATCGGAATTCGTAAAGCGGTTAAGGGAAAACGCAACCTATTGACGAGAGACGAAACGAGCAGCGCAACCGAATAACGAATAACCACTTTTTTTGGGATTTGGGAAATGAAGATACCTTTCAGGACATATCGAGGGTTGCTTTTCGTGGCTCCCTTGTTTCTTCTCTCTACCTTTGCTTTTGCCCAGGAGGTTGGGCGCGTAAAGGTGGAGGACAATAGGGTGAGCTTGAACTTCAATAATGTGGAGATCCGGGATCTGGTCAAGACGATGAGCGAGCTTACCGGGAAAAACTTTCTCCTCGATGATAAGGTAAGAGGAAGGATCACTATTATCTCTCCCAGCAAAGTAACGATAGCTGAGGCCTACAAGGTCTTTGAGACGATCTTGGCGGTTAATGCTCTAACCATAGTCGAGGCCGGAAGGGTCACCATGATCGTCCCTACCCGGGAGGCCAAGTCCAGCACGATTAAGACAGTAATTGGCAAAAGATATCTTCCCCGGAGTGACACCTTTATTACCCGGCTGATTCCCCTGGAATATATCAGTGCCAGCGATATTTCTCAGGCCCTGCGGGGTCTGGTTTCCAAGTTTGGAACCCTCCAGGTCTACCAGCCCACCAATACCTTGATCATGATTGACTCCGTGGCGAATATTAATCGGCTGCTAAAGATTATTCGCGAGCTGGATATCGACATTTATGGGGAGAAGATCGAGGTTATCCCTCTGGAGTATGCAACCGCCTCCGAGATTGCCCAGATCATTACCTCCCTTTATACCGGAGCTAAACCTGGTGCCCCTAAGCCTCGCGCTCGAAGAGCTCGAAAAGCAGTGCAAAAGGGAGTATTAGGGGTAGCGGGGGTACGCCCGGGCATCTCGAAGATTATTCCCTATGAAAGAACCAACTCCCTTATCGTTGTTGCCAACCAGGAGATAATTGAGGATCTGAAGGAGCTGATTGCCAGCCTGGATGTTAAGGTACCAGCAGGGACCGGTAAGATCCGGGTTCATTATCTTCAGAATGCCGATGCTGAGCAGCTCTCCGGTGTTCTTTCCAGCCTGGCTGCTGGGGGGGCAGTAAGCCGGCCCGGGGCACCGGGTAAGCCCGGGGCTCCGGCAAGGGCAGGGGTGGCCCGGTTTGAGGGAGGGATTAAGATAACTGCGGATTCGGCTACTAACTCTCTGATCATAATAGCCTCCCCTCAGGACTATGAAATCCTGAAGGAGGTCATTGATAAGCTGGATATTCCCCGGCGCCAGGTGTATGTCGAGGCGATGATCGTGGAGATGCTCTTGAGGAAAAGCCGGGAGATAGGCCTGGAGTTTCGTAGCACTGATGTTACCCCGGAGAGCCTGAGTGAACCAGGATTGAAATTCGGGGGAGGGACTAATCTGGGGGCAGGGATAGATGCGGCCTCGGTGAGTCCCCCGGTGGGCTTTTTTGGCCTGAGTGGCCTGGCGGTAGCAGCCTTCGAGGGGGTAATAACCTTCGGCGGACAAAGTTTTTTAAACATTGCCGCCTTCTTTCGAGCCTTGCAAACTGATACGGATGTAAATGTGCTTTCCACGCCCAACCTTTTAGCTATGGATAATGAGGAGGCGGAGATCACCGTTGGCAGCAATGTTCCCTTTCCCACCGGGCAACAGATCGGGACGGCCGGGATTACTACCTCCTCTATCCAGCGGGAGGATGTGGGGATCAAGCTAAAGATAACCCCCCAGATCAATGAGAGCGACTTTGTCCGGATGAGCATTGCTATCGAGATCTCGGAGGTAAGTGAGTCACCGGTCGAGGGTCTGGATCCCAACATAGTGGGACTTACCACCTCCAAAAGAGCCGCTCAAACAGTGGTGGTGGTAAAGGACAGACAGACAGTGGTGATTGGGGGCCTAATAAAGGACGCGGTTAATGATGTGGAAAAAAAGGTTCCTATCCTGGGGGATATCCCGATAATCGGCTGGCTTTTTCGATTTACTAAGCACAGAGTGGAGAAAATCAACCTTTTGATCTTTCTGACCCCCTATATCATCCACGGTAGTGAGGATATGGAGCAGGTCCGGTTGATAAAAGAGGAGCAAAGCAGGAGGTTTGAGCTGGATAGCTTCGGCTATCAACAGAAAAGGAAATATATGAAGGGGCTGAGTTTAAGACCGGAAGCAGAGGAAGAGGGGTTGAAGGAAGAGGAGCTGAAGGAAGAGGGGCTGAAGGAAGAGGAGTTGAAGGAAGAGGAGCTGAAGGAAGAGGAGTTGAAGGAAGAGGGGCTGAAGGAAGAGGGGCTGAAGGAAGAGGAGCTGAAGGAAGAGAAGAAGAGAGTGCCTTTACCTTTAGCCCCGGAGTCCAGCCCTTCCCCAGTTGAGGAGCCTCAAGATTAAGAGTAGGCGAGAAAGGAAATTCTAATGGAGCAGGGGAAGTCCTCGATCCCGGAGATCCTACTCCGGGAGACTCCGCTTACCGAGGCGGAACTAACTGAGGCATTAGAGATTCAAAAAGAGAAATCAGGGAAGCTAAAGGAGATCCTCGTTAGATTAAATTACCTGAAAGAGGAGGATTTTCTGAAGGCCCTGAGCAAATGGCTGGGGATCCCCTATTTAGCTGAGCTCTCCCCGATAGAGATTGCTCCTGAGCTGATTGCTAAGGTTCCCATTAATTTCGCCAAAAAGTACGAAGTCCTTCCCCTTAGCAAGGATGGAGAGGAGGTTACCGTTGCTACCTCTGATCCCATGAATACCTTTCCTCTGGATGACCTGAGCCTCCTGCTGAAATGCCGGGTTCAGGCCGTGGCTGCCACTTCCCAGCAAATCCTGACTACGATTAATCAGGTCTATGATCGGGCAAGCGACAGTGCCGAGCGGATGATGGATGATCTTAACGAGCAGAGCCTGGATGGTATGGCCGGGGTGCTGGAGGAGCCGGAGGATCTGCTGGATGTCACCGATGAGGCCCCGATTATTAAACTGGTTAATTCCTTGCTCTTCCGGGCGGTAAAGGAGAGGGCGAGTGATATCCACATTGAGCCTTTTGAGAAGGATCTGTCGGTTCGTTTCCGGGTCGACGGTGTGCTCCATGAGGTTATCCGTCCTCCCAAGCGGATCCAGTCAAGTATTACTTCCCGGGTAAAGATTATGGGAGGCTTAAACATCGCCGAGAAGCGTCTGCCTCAGGATGGTCGGATTCGGCTCAAGATTGCAGGAAAGGACATTGATATTCGGCTTTCCACTGTCCCCACTTCCTTTGGGGAGCGGGTGGTGATGAGGCTTCTGGATCGGAGCAGTATCCTGTTGGGTCTGGATGATATCGGATTTTTAGGGGATAAGTTGGAGAGAATGGAGCGGCTGATCCGCCGCAGTAATGGGATTATCCTGGTTACCGGGCCTACCGGCAGCGGGAAAACCACCACTCTTTATGCGGCCCTGAGCAGGATTAACTCCCCGGATAAGAACATTATCACCATTGAAGACCCGGTAGAATATCAATTAAAGGGAATCGGGCAGATCCATGTCAATCCTAAGATCGATCTTACCTTTGCCAATGGGCTCCGCTCCATCCTGCGTCAGGACCCTGATGTGATTATGGTGGGGGAGATCCGGGATACGGAAACCGCCGGGATTGCCATTCATGCCTCCCTCACCGGGCATCTGGTTCTCAGCACCCTGCATACCAATGATGCCCCCGGGGCAATCACCCGACTGATCGATATGAAAATCGAGCCCTTTTTAATCTCTTCTTCAGTAGTTGCCATTATCGCCCAGCGCCTGGTGCGGCTGATCTGTCCGGATTGCCGGGAGGAATTTACTCCCACGAAGGCCGAGCTGAGTGAGCTGAGCCTGAAAAGGGAAGAGCTTGAAGGAAAGGCCATCTTCCGGGGTAAAGGATGCTCAGACTGTATGGGGACCGGTTATAGGGGAAGGACCGGAATCTATGAGTTGTTGCTGGTGGACGATCGCATTCGCTCTCTGATTCTTAAAAATTCCGACTCCAATACCATCAAGCGAGAAGCAATCAAGCGGGGGATGCATACCCTCCGGATAGATGGCTCCCGGAAGGTGATCGAGGGTATTACTACCATTGAGGAGGTTCTCCGGGTCACCCAGGAGGAGATTGGTGATTAATGCCGGTTTTCGAGTACAAAGGGATAAATGACCGGGGGAAAAATGTTAAAGGGGTCATTGATGCCGATACCCTCCGGGCGGCCCAGGTCCGGCTCAGGAAAGAAGGGGTTTTTCCTACCGATTTCGTCGAGGAGAAAGCCTCTCCGAGCCGCAGGCTAATCAGTCAGGAGGTCTCTTTCTCCGGGCTTTTCAGCCGGATCAGGTCTCAGGACATTGCCTTACTCACCCGCCAACTGGCTACCCTGACTGCCGCCAGTCTTCCTTTGATCGAGAGCCTGACTGCCCTGGTGGATCAGGTAGATAATGTTCGCCTTAAAAAGGTGCTCACCGAGGTTCGCGACCGGGTCAATGAAGGGAGTTCTCTGGCCGATGCTCTGAGGCATTTCCCCCGGGTCTTCTCCGAGCTTTACACTAATATGATCGGGGCCGGGGAGACCAGCGGAGCATTGGATGTAGTGCTCCTGCGGCTGGCAGATTATATCGAGGATCGGCTAAGGCTCAGGAACAAGCTTTTTGCTGCCCTGGCCTACCCGGTGCTGATGCTGGTGGTGATGGCTGGGGTGATTGTTCTGCTGATGACCTTTGTTATTCCGAAAGTAACTCTGATCTTCGATGATATGGGGCAGTCCGTTCCGGTATATACTCAAGCCCTGATCTCCCTCAGCAATTTTATGAAGGACTATTGGTGGCTCATCTTAGCGGGGGGATTGCTCCTGGTGTTCGGGGGGAGGGGGTATCTAAAGAGCCCGGGAGGAAGAAAGCGCTTTGATCGATCGATCCTGCGGGTTCCAGTAATTGGAAAGTTATTCAAGATGGTGGCGATCTCCCGATTCACTAAAACCCTGAGTACTCTGCTTGCCGGAGGCATTCCTATCTTGAAATCAATGGATATCGTCAGGAACGTGGTTAATAATGTCATCCTGGCCAAAGCAGTGGAAGATGCCCGGGAGAATATATCCGAGGGGGCTACCATTGCTGAGCCTCTGCGTCGGAGCAAGATGTTCCCTCCTATTGTTATCCATATGG
>JAUWWP010000102.1 GCA_030616835.1 Deltaproteobacteria bacterium
GATGTGCTGCTGGTGGTCAGGATCAGCTTGATCTCCGCCTTTTCACAGGCCGTGAAGAAATTTATTGTGCCGTCAATGTTCACTTTCCTCATAAGTCTGGTATCGTGGATGGGGTCGACGATAAAGGTCAAGTGAATACCGGTATCCACGCCCTCCTCGGCGAAGCGATCTTTTAGAGCCGGATCGTTTATATCCATCCGGAAGAACTTGAGCTTATCCGAACCACCTCCCGGCTCCTTGAGATCAATCCCGATAATCTTTTCCACCTCAGGATCCTTATCGAGTAGCCTCCAGAGCTTCTTTCCCAGGTATCCGGAGATGCCGGTTACCGCAATAGTCTTCATCACTTCTCCTAACTATATAAAATGTCTTAAATATCTGAGGATAATATTTTATGCGGATAAATTCTAAATCCCAAATCCTAAACTCTAAACAAATCCCAAATCCAAATATTAAATGTTCAAAACCTTGTCTTGAGTCTATCAGCCTTGCTTGCGATCGAAGATCTGCCGAAGGGAGTGTTTTGAATTTTGGCTTTTGATCATTTGAAATTGTTTAGGATTTGGTGCTTAGGGCTTAGAATTTACTAATATGTCTGTATTTATAACACTCCCCCATGTGCAATTATTTTGTCATTCTATATAGCTGCTAAGGTTTATTTTAGATTCAGTCCCAGGGAAGCTTATTCCCTAACAGCAGCTCTTCGGCGATGGCCAGGCGGTTGACCTGGTTAGTTCCTTCGTAGATCTGGGCAAGCTTGACATCCCGGAAGGCCTTTTCCAGCTCCATTGGCCTTAAAGCGCCTTCTTCTCCCATTAGATCGATAGCCCGGGAGCAGATATCCATAGCAATATCGCTGCCAAAGCATTTGGCCATTGCCGAAAGATAGTGAATTGGGGGAAAGGTGCTGGTGGATCTCCAGGCCAGGGTTCGGGCTGCCTCCAGTTTCATCAACATATCAGCAAGCTCGGCCTGAACTGCCCGATCCTCGAGCATCGGTTTTCCGTTGATACTTTTTGCTTTGCAGTATTCAATGGCCTTAGTCAGTGCGTGCCGGGCAGTGCCGATTGCAATCGCCCCGACCGGGCCCCGGGAGGAATCCAGGGTCAACTGATTGAGCAGCCAGCCATCGCCTTCCTTGCCCACCCGGTTTTCCTCAGGAACAAATACATCCTCGAGTATCAGTTCGGCCGCCGGTGATGCCCGCTGCCCCATTTTATCCTCAACCTTTCCCACCGAGAATCCCGGGGTGTCGGAGGTGACGGCAAAGCAGGTCCAGGCATCGATTCCCTTTTCCCGATCAACGCAGGCAAAAACGGTGCTCAGCCAGGCTACACTGCCATTGCTGATGAAGCACTTCCGACCGTTGAGGACATATCCTCCCTTGACCTTTTTGGCGAAGGTCATCAGATGGGCCTTCCGGCCTCCCTCATTATCCTCAACATCGGAGCCGGCGTCAGGCTCAGTAATGGCAAAGGCACATATCTTCGGCCGGTCCGTCTTGGCGGCTTTGCAGATCTCCGGCAGGAACCTCTTGGCAACCTTTCGGTCCATCGACAGGATGATCGGTAACAGACCTAACAGGTGCGCTCCGAAGATGACTGCTACCCCCGGACAGGCAGCAGCAAGTTCCTCAAGAATAACGGCGCCCGCATAGGTTCCCCCTCTTATGAAATCCAGCATACTTGCCCCACCACCATAATTGCTGGGGATGAAGTTAGTTACGTAACCCGCCTCGGCCCCCTTCTTCAAGAGTTCCCAGTTAAAGTTATCGTGGGCTGAGCTGTCAATCCGGTCAGCAACCGGCGCCACCTCCTTCTCGGCCCACTCCCGGATTTCCTGGCGAACCTTCTTTATTCTTTTCGATAGCTTCAGTGGATTACTCAGTGCCCGGTGAGCATCGATCCAGTGAAGCAGCCGGTAAGAAATATCTAAATTCAAGACCATCCCTCCTTTTCTTTTTGGTTGTTGATAAGATCCTGGAGAATAAAGTTATTGTTTCCCGAGATTACTGAAAGCGCCTTGGCGTCCCGGAGATGTTTTTCCACTCCGTAATCACGCATATACCCGTAGCCGCCGTGGCACTGAACCGCATCAGAGCAGATCTGCTCGCCAACTTTTGTGGCAAAGACCTTTGCCAGCCCCATGGCCTCGTGGAATTGGCCATCGGCGGTCAGGCTAAAAGAGCTCTCTACCAAAGATTCGGCAGCCTTAAGCTGCATTAACATCTGCCCGAGCATTATCTGGATCAGGGAGTGGTTTATCAGGATATCTCCTCCCTGATAGCGTTCCTTCACATACCCCCAGGCCTTATTCAGTGCCCCCCGGGCATTTCCAACTGCCATCGCCCCTGCCCAGCCTAAAAGGGTGGCCCTGGCCGTAGTTAGGAGCTTCTGTCCCCCTGACTTTTCAATGACCAGGGCAGCCTCCCGGGGAACCGAAACCCCATTAAGATCCAGAGAGGCTGATTGACAGCACCTTAGACCAATACGCCGATGGCTCTCCCCGATACCCGACCCGGCTGCCTCCAGATCCAGGAGCAAAAAGACAATCTCCCCGGCTGCCTCTCCTGAGATCATGATCTTCTTGCACTGAGGAGCGCCCCAGGCAAATCTAATCTCTCCGGAAAGGTCTAATTTGTCACCACTGAGAGTAATGTTTAAGGGGGCCTCGTTAAGGTATCCGGTTCCGCAGGTATCGCCCCGGGGCAGGCCTTGCAGGGATTTGCTTAGCTTGTTTAAGGAGTCCTGGTCATGTGATTGGGCGATAAGAAATGGTAGCATTGCCCCATAATGTGCCCAGAGCGAAGTTGCCACACCGGCACAGCTTTCGGAGATCTTCTCCAGCACCTGGCTCACGAGCTTCGGATCACCCCCGATTCCCCCCAAAGATTCCGGAAGGGGCAGGGAGAGTGTCCCGATCTCTTCCACCTCCTTGAATAAGCTCTGGCGAAGCTCCTCCTTCAAGGGCTCTTGATCAAGGTCAGCTACTGCCGGAGAGAGACTCTGAGTAGAAAACTTACTTAAGGTCTTAGATATTTGTTCCCACATCTTGCCTCCTTTTTAAATGGGCTAACAATTAGCAAAGCTACCATTATTCCCAAATATTGTCAATAAATTAGATTTCAGATTTTAGCCCGGTAATCTACTATCTGGCGGCGGCCTGCCAGGGTGTGATAATATTATCACAGCAGAATATTGAAAAAATCGGCCGGATAGCATAAGATAAAGCAATCTGGGGAAAGAGGTCGAGTCAGCCGTGGAGTAGGAAGAGAGAAGGGGAAAATAGGTGGCTCTCCACTATTTCCCAAAGGGAATTTATCCAAAATTTTTTTCAAACACACGCGGATTAATTTTTTCAGATATGTCACTCCTCCAATTTATGGTACGCTCCATAACCTGCAATCAATAAATTAAATAATTTAATGAATGTCGCCCAAGAAGATAAACCTGGAATAAAAAATTAGTTTTGGATTATCTACATGGATGGATATTGGGGTCAGAGCTTTGGTTTTTAGTTACTGAGGAGGAGAGCGACGATGCTTACGGGAATACATTTCTTACTTACTTACGCCTGCAACTACGAATGTGACCACTGCTTTCTCTACTGCGGCCCGAGCGCTGAGGGAACCTTCACTGTCGCTCAGATAAGAGAAGTCCTTGCTGAGGTAAAGAAACTTGGCACCGTCGAGTGGATTTACTTTGAGGGTGGCGAGCCGTTCCTTTACTTCCCCATTATGATGGAGGGCCTTCAGCTCGCAAGCGGAATGGGCTTCAAAGCGGGTGTCGTTACCAACTGCTACTGGGCCACCGCCGTCGAGGACGCGGCGCTCTGGCTCGCGCCGATATATAAAACTAACATCGAGGATTTGAGCCTCAGCGACGACGCCTTCCACCACGAAGACGGTGAAGAAAACCCCGCGAAAAGGGCGGCCGAAGCGGCCGCTAAGATGGGAATGCCCGCCGGCTCAATTTGTATCGAAAAGCCGACCGTCCAGCCGCCCACCGAAGGCAAAGGCGAGCCAGTGGTCGGAGGCGGCGCGCTCTTCAAGGGTCGCGCGGTCGAGAAGTTGACCGATGGCTTGCCCACCAAACCGCCGGACATTTTTTGCGAATGCACGCACGAGGAACTTATCGCACCCAAACGCATCCATGTCGACTCCTTCGGCAACGTTCAAGTGTGCCAGGGTTTGAGTATCGGCAACATGTGGGAGAAGCCGTTTTCTGAAATAATTACAGAATATGACGCCGCGACTCACCCGATATGCAGGCCGCTGAGTCGCGGTGGCCCTGCTGAACTCGCGAAAACCTACAATGTAGAACTCGATGGTGAATTCGTGGACGAATGCCACTATTGCTATCTTATTCGCCGTTCGCTTATCGAGAAATTCCCCGAATACCTGGCGCCCCGCCAGGTTTACGGCCTAACCGAGGAAGGAGATTGAGGCGGCAGAGCTTTAATAGCAGGAAAGTAGGGGACGTAATTGAAATATTGACTTATTTAAGGCTCAGGCCCGCAGTCTGATTTTTGGACTTGCGATTAATCACCATCCCCCTCATCAAGAAAAGTTGTTTTAGAGCCAACGTTCCCTAAATCCTTGAGTAATCATTTTTTGGTTGACATCTACCCTTTTTGTTATATACTATATGTAAATATAATATCCGAAAATTATCCCATAGGTAATATATGGATAAAAATAATACATTAAAAAGATTAGGGCCCAAAGAAACAGAGGTTATCGCTCGGTTGAGCTATGAAAAGAAGATAATAGTGACGGCCGACAATCTTGATTCTTTATTTGATTTTTCTCCCGAAGACAGACGGCAGATAGTTTTTCGCTTAAAAAAGAAAAATATATTAACTCCGATAAAAAGAGGTGTTTATCTATTTTCTCCCCTTGAAGCAGGGCCCGAAGGAACGGGCATTGATGAATTACTTATCCCCCCTCTTTATTTCCCCCAAAATAACTACTATGTCGGATATTCAACAATGTTTAACTATTACGGATTTACCGAGCAGCTTTTTCAAACAGTGTATGTTTTAAATACCTCTTTTCGTAAAGAAAAAAATATATGCGGCATCGCCTTTAAATTCTTAAAGGTTTCAAAAAATCGCATGTATGGGCGAGAAAAGATAAATGTTAAAGATAAAGAGGTTATCGTCAGCTCTAAAGAGCGAACAATAATAGATCTTTTGTATTTCAATAAACCTGTCGGAGGGGTAAGCCCAGCAGTTCGGATTTTTGAAAGATTCATCGAAGAAAAACGATGCGATATCAATAAAATTGTGGAATATGCCGCCCGGTTTCCAAATTTAACGACAAGAAAGCGCATCGGTGTAATATTAGAGAAGTCAGGTATTTCAGATTCAAAGCTGAAACCACTCATAAAAAGTGTAGAAAAAACAGCTATTAGTTCACTCAATAGGACACGCAAAGGAAAACTTAACAAGAGATGGAGAGTCATTATTAATGATTCACGAGAATAAAGAAGAATTTGTCAGAGCTTTAGAAAGGGCGGCAAAAGCTAAAGAGTTTTTGCTTCCTCTTTTAGAGAAGGATTACTATATAACCTTGATTCTCTCTCGTATAGGTGGGCTTACAAAAGACCTTGTTTTAAAAGGCGGAACATGTTTAAACAAGGTTTTTTATACATATTATCGCTTAAGCGAAGATCTTGATTTTAGTATGCGGCTTCCTGATTATACGGTAACGCGAGGAGAAAGACGAAAAAGTATCAAACCGGTGAAAGATAATATCGAAAAGTTTGCAGAACAATTTGGAATGAAAATTGAGGATACCAAAAATCCCGGCCGCGACGAGTCAAGGCAGTATATTTACTATTTTATATATCAATCGGCATTACGGCCGATTGAGGCCAAAATTAAATTTGAAATAGGGCTTAGATATAGTCCTATTTGTAAAATTGATAAGCGCAAAGTTAATCATAATTTTCTCCATCCTTTCACCGGTGAACCTCTCTTCGACGGCGGTATGGTAAATTGTCTCTCACTGGATGAATTGGTCGCCGAGAAGTTGCGCGCGGCAGCCACTCGGGAAATAATTGCTCCCCGGGATTTTTATGATGTTGATTTTATTTTACGGCATGGATTTAATCTAGCGGATAAGAAAGTAATTGACCTTTTTAAAAAGAAGCTGGAGGAAGATAATAAAGATACTGATCTTGATAAATATCACATCAATTTAGGAAGAAAAGATAAGGAAATCCGTGATATGAAATCACGGATTAGAGAGGAACTATTTGAGGTATTGACTCCTAATGAAAGAAAATATTTTGATATTGATCAAGCACTAAAAAGGATTAATGAAGCTATGAGTCGGAGAAAATAGTAGGAAAAAGGGGGACGTAATTAATATTTTGACTTTTTTAAGGTTCAGGCCCGCAGTCTGATTTTTGGACTTGCGATTAATCACAATCCCCCACATTTTCAAATTTTAAGAAAGGATAGCCTATGAGAAACCTTTCATTCAAAATCATTCTTCTAGTCCTAGCTTCACTCATTATCCCTATCTCTAGCCAGGGCAGCACACGGGTTCCCTCTCCAAAATTAAGGATCACCGAATCAATTCATTTCAGGAGCGAGGAAGCAAGTATTCACTCAGCTTCTTTCCCAATTTTAGATGATGTAGCGAAGGTTTTGATTAAGCATCCTAACATTAAGGTTCGAATTGATGGGCATACCGATGGTGTAGAATCAAAAACAGATAATCGTAAATTGTCCAAGGCCCGGGCTGACAATGTAATGAAGTATTTGATCTCAAAAGGAGTTGTTTCGGAGCGGCTTACCTTACAAGGATTTGGGGATGGGTTTCCTGTAGTTAGTAATAATACGGAGACGGGAAGGGCAAGGAATCGGAGGGTGGAGTTCACCATTATTAGGCAGCGACATTCAAAAGAATCAAGGGATAGAAGTATTATAGAATCAAGCTCTCAGGAAAAGCTCAAACGTGAAGAGGCGAAGAGATTCCTGGATTTCTACTATCACGGTCAGGGCAAAGGGGTGGTTTTAGTGGAGATGAAGGTGTGTGAGGGTATTGTGAAGGAGGGCGAGAATAAGAACGAATGCGAGGGAGAGGTTGCTCCTAGTAGTGTTGAAGAGGGCAAAGATTATTATCTATGGATGATGTATGTAGTCCCCCAGGGTGATGAGGTGAAAGACATATTAGTTCAGTTCAAGCGGGGAGGGATAGCCAGGTTTACGAGGAATGTAAATGTGAGCGGTTCAATAAGATATCGGGTATGGAGGAAGTTTTCCCTGAAGGAAGCAGGCGAATGGGAGATAAAGGTGCTGGATGCGAGAGGGGAGGTAGTTAAGGAACTTGGTAGTTTGAGTGTAATGAGAGTTGCTCCTTTGACGGAGACAAAGGAGCCTATTCCTAAGTCAGAGCCAGTGAGGTTATTGAAAGATCTACAGAATAAAATTAAATCTACGAAAAATGCCGCGGTAGTAAAAGTAAAAGTTTTAACTGAATATGGTCCAGCTGACCCTGAGACCTGCGTCACAATTGTTTGGGATCGTGGGTCTTATAAGCTTTGTAATAAGAAATTAGATGCTATTGGAAATTTTATTGAAATAATTCACGAAATTGACAAAAATCCACATCTCCTGATTCAACACCTGGGATATGAAGATGAAGTTGTATATTTAGATCTGAAAGAGGGAGAAATTAGTATTTTACCAGATGTTATCCTGAAGGAATCTAAAAGCTATGGGATAGTAAAAGGTAGAATTAGTTTAGAGGAAGGCCAACCAGCTGATGGAGCTTCAATTATGTTAGGCTATGGTAAATCTGGTTTTGCTGGTGATCTCAAGACAAAAACTGATGGAGACGGCTATTTTACAATTACTAAGGCTCCAGTAGGTAAATACAGAATGTGGTGTGAAAAGGATAAATATGCAGATGCAGATAAATC
>JAUWWP010000284.1 GCA_030616835.1 Deltaproteobacteria bacterium
CTCAAGGGCAAGGAGCCCCACGGTCCCATCTCTCCGCCGGCTAAGGCACTCATACCCCCAGAATTCGCCAAGATTCAGACCCTGCAAGCATGCCTGATTGCCTCTCAGGTTGGTAAAGTAATGGCTGATAACCGGACGGTGGCCGAAGTGTGGGACAGAATATACCTGGTTACGGGTTTCTATGTCGGATTTTCTGATGACCTTTCTATCTACGATTATCGGGAGGTATTGAGGAAAGTATTTGGTAGCAGGTTCAAGCTTACCAACCTTGATGATGAGAAGAAGCTTTTTGATTTAAAGGTTGAGTTTGCCCGGATGCCCTCCCCCAAGATTTATGGAGGTACCGGTCAATCCGGAGTAACAGTGGGGCCAGGCGAGCCATTTACCCCGGAGCATCTCGACAAGATTCTCGACAAGACAAAAGGGATGCGGTTTATGGGACAGCGATTCGTTCCGGACTCCTACATGATGAGTCAACTGGTCTCCCCGGCGGCCGGGGATTATACGGGAAAAAGAGAACCGAGGCCTTTTACCTGGATACAGATCCCGATGGGAGAGGTCCGTGGTTTTCCCCGAGGGCTTGATGTGATGAGCCTTCTCGGCTCCCAGCGGGCAAAGGAAATATTGGTAGATTCCGGGGATACCGAGTATGCCTTTTATAAGAAACAATATGACCAGTTGAAAAAAGAGTTCTCTGCTTTCAACCAGAAAGATTGGAATAAAAACCTTTACTGGAGCTGGCTCTATTCGTTAAAGGCATTAATGGGGGAGTTCGCAGAGGGGAATCAATCATTCATGCAGACCAAGGCCTGGCTGGACAAAGAGCTCAATGCCGCTTTGGGCTCTTGGTCATCCCTGCGGCACGATACCATTTTATACACAAAGCAAAGCTATACCCCGACTATGAGAGTAACGTCGGCGATGCCGGGGCCGGTGGAAAAACCGGTTGTGGGTTATGTCGAGCCGGTTGCTGAATTTTATGCCCGGTTGGTAGCGATGGCCCGGATGACCAATAAAGGTCTCAAGGATATGAAGGTCCTGGATGAGCAATCACTGGCAAGACTCGAAAGTCTGGAAGACATCCTGCTTCGTCTCCTGGAAATAACCAGGAAAGAGCTTCGGAATGAAGAACTGAAAGAGGAGGATTACGCCTTTATCCGCAATTTTGGAGAAAGTTTAGAATCCGCGGTAGCCGGAGTGGAATCAAAAGGGATGAAGACCACGATAATCGCAGATGTCCATACTGACCAGAACACCAAAAAATGCCTGGAAGAAGGAACGGGCTACGTTGATCTTATCCTTACCGCTTACCAGGTGCCGGACGGAAGAACCATCATCGGCGCCGGCCCGGTTTTATCGTATTATGAGTTTAAACATCCCATGTCCGACCGCTTAACCGATGAGAAGTGGCAGGAGATGCTCAGATCGGACCAGGCCCCGGAAAAACCTGAATGGGTAAGAAGCTTTGCCGTGAAATAATTAAGCAAAAAATGGGGCGGTCCTATCTTCTTGACAATTGGTTGAGTTTTGATATATCTTTTTTATTCCAAGAACTGTAAGGATAGCGCCAAAGGAATATATCGATATTATTAAGGGGGGATAACTTATGGATTTTGAACTCACAGAAGAACACCGGGTTTTCCAAAAATTCATTAGGGATTTTGCGGAAAAGGAGGTTGCCCCACTGGTAGATGAGGCAGAGGAAACAAATGTCTTCCCAAAGCAGCTCTTCAAAAAAATGGGGGACATGGGATTTTTGTGTCCGAGGTATCCAGAAGACTTGGGTGGTGGTGGAGGAGATAAGATTACCGAATGTATCATGGTAGAGGAGCTAACTAAAGTAAATGCAGGGATTGCCTCTTCTTTAATGGTTCAGAGTGGCTTAGGCACCCAGCCCATTTATCGCTTTGGCTCTGAGGAACAAAAACAAGAGTTTCTTGTCCCTGCCATTAAGGGAGAAAAGATCGCTGCATTTGCCCTTACTGAACCGGATTCCGGTTCGGACGCCGCTTCCATAAAAACAGCGGCTATCCGGGATGGTGATGGCTATATTATTAACGGAACCAAGATGTTTATTACCAATGGTCCCATCTGTGACTATGCAATTGTAGCTGCCTATACTGACCCTACCAAAAGAGGTGAGGGTATTAACCTCTTTATTGTGGAGAAAGGTGCCCCGGGATTTTCTGTCTCCCGAAAGCTGGATAAAGTGGGGAACCGATCAATTGAAACCGGGGAGCTGGTCTTTGAGGACTGCCGGGTTCCGGCAAAAAACATGATTGGTGAAAAAGAGGGCGGTGGCTTTGATATGATTGCTGATACGCTTATCTCAGGGCGGATAACCTATGGAAGTCGCTGCACCGGGACTGCCCAGGCAGCATATGACCTGAGCGTAGAGTATGCCAAGGAAAGGATTCAATTCGGAAAACCAATTGTTAAATTCCAGGCCATCCGATTCAAGCTGGCGGAGATGGCAATGAATATAGATGTTATGCGTTCATACACCTATCGCGTTGCCTGGATGTACGATCAGGGCAAAAATGTTCGAAAAGAATCTTCCATGGTAAAGCTGTTCACTTCGGAGACATTACAGAAGATCCTTTCTGATTCAATGCAGATCCACGGGGGTTACGGATATATGATGGAATATCCTATTCAAAGACACTGGCGGGATGGACGTCTTTTTACCATTACCGAAGGGACCTCGGAGATACAGCGCCTGGTAATTGCCCGGGAATCGGGCTTCTAAAGAATATGGCCATGTTTGGCAGCTAACCCAAAAGGGCCCAGCCCTTGACCCGGGGAAATGGGGGCGGTTCTATTTTTGGATCCGAGCTACGAGGATGCGCTCAAGCTGAAGAGAGATGCTGGAAAAATCGAGCGCGAAAAATTACCTCCATGGGATTAAAAAGGAAGGAGGATTTCGGGTCATGAAATGGTTAGAGGAGAAAATCGAGGCGGGGGTGACCGTCCTCACCATGAACTATGAGAACGAGAACCGCATGTCCGGACCTTTTACCAAAGAGCTCCGGGAGGCCCTGGCCGGGCTTGAGCGCGACGAGCAAGTAAAGGCAGTCGTTGTGACCGGTGGACACGAGAAGTTCTTCAGCAACGGCCTGGATCTGAACTGGATGGGTCAGCAGGACAAGGAGACCCTGAATAGTTTCATGCTTGATGTGACCCGGCTCCTCAAGGAAACTGCCCTCTTCGGAAAGCCTCTGATCGGCGCGATCAACGGACACACTTTCGGGCTGGGTACCATCTGGGCGAGCGGTTTTGATTTCCGGATCATGCGGGAGGACCGCGGCTGGGTCTGCTTTCCGGAGATGGACATCAACATCCCGTTTCTGCCCGGCATGATCGCCATCTGCGAACACGGCCTGGGAAAGAGGACTTTTCGGGAGATGGCCTGGAGCGCAAAACGCTACCCCGGCCCCGAGGCCGTGGCCGTCGGCTGGGCAAGGGAGGCCGTAGCAAAGGACGAGGTGCTCCCAAGCTCGATTGAACTGGCAAGGTTCATGGCGCAGAAAGCCCAGCCCGCATTCGCCCTGACCAAGAAAAGATGGGCAAGGGAAGTCGTAAGAATCATTGACGAACTTGATCCAGAAGTCATTAAAGAAGGATGATTGATAAATCGGGAAGCTCCCCTCAGGACAGGACTTTCGATGAACTCAGGATAAACAAGCGGAAGGAGGTTATGTTAGATACAAACCGGAAGCCCTACCCTATGGGTGAGGAGTTTCACTAAATTATTAACGAGTTACCACAATGATAGGAGGTGCAAAATGGGAAACAAGAGAGGTAAGGTGAAAAAATCCCGAGGGTTATTTATTGTTGGATTATGCTTGGCAGTGGCAAGCTTAGCATGTGCCGAGGAAAAAAAGGCAGAGATTCCAAAGAAGGTAGAAAAGACAAAAATGCCGGGAAAGGTAGAAAAAGCAAAAATGCCGGAGAAGGGAGAGAAAGCAAAAATGCCAGAAAAAGTTCATGCGGTTTTTGAAACCAGCAAAGGTAACATCACCTGTGTCCTTTATCCAAAACAGGCTCCCAAGACAGTGGAAAATTTTGTCGGTCTTGCTAAAGGTACCAAGGAATGGATCGATCCGCGCACCAAAGAAAAAGTAAAGGTTCCTTTATATGACGGAACAATTTTTCACCGGGTCATTC
>JAUWWP010000121.1 GCA_030616835.1 Deltaproteobacteria bacterium
TATCAGCCCGATCGGTCAGGTTCTGGTAGAGCAATCGGTATTGGGCTGGAAAGAGATTGAATTTGAGGTCATGCGAGACTGTGTTGATAATGTCATTATGATCACCTCGATGGAAAATGTGGATCCGATGGGGGTACATACCGGAGACAGCACGGTGGTTGCCCCTTCGCAAACATTAACTGCCAGGGAATACAACGCCTATGTTAACTATTCCCGGCGGATTATTCGTAAGATCGGAGTCACCGGGGGTGGGGTAAATGTTCAGTTTGCTGGAAATCCGGATACCGGAGAGATCGTTATTATTGAAGTGAACCCGCGCCTGTCCCGGAGCTCGGCATTAGCCTCCAAGGCAACCGGGTTTCCTATTGCTCGGGTAGCCGCCAAGCTCGCGGTTGGTTTGACCCTAAATGAGGTGATGAACAGTGTAACCGGAAAGACTAAGGCATTCTTTGAACCTACTGTAGATTATTGTGTTTTCAAGATCGCCCGATTTACCTTTGAAAAGTTTCCCGGGGCTGATCCTACCCTCAATACGGGGATGAAATCCGTGGGAGAGGCAATGTCGATCGGTAGAAATTTCAAAGAGGCCCTCCAGAAAGGGATCAGGTCTCTGGAGATCGGCCGTTATGGCCTGGGATTTGATGGTAAGGACGGTAGCCTGGAGGAGATTGATCCGGCAGAGCTCAGGGGAAAGTTGACAGTCCCCAATGCCGAACGCTATTTCTACATTAAACTGGCACTACAGAGGGGAATGACGGTTGAGGAGATATACCAGTTAACCAAGATTGACCGGTGGTTCGTCCACCAGATGAAGGAGATTGTGGAGCTTGCTCAGGAGATTGCTACCTATCAGGGGAAGAGCCTCGCGGAGATTCCCCGGGAGCTTATCCAGCGGGCCAAGCATGATGGATTCTCTGATATCCAGCTCGCTCACCTGTTAGGGACGGATGAGGTTTCGGTTTATAATTTAAGGCAGCAGTGGGAGTTAAGACCAGGATATAAATTACTGGATACCTGTGCGGGAGAGTTTGATCCAGTAAGACCATATTTCTATTCAACCTACGAGCGGGTGGATGAGAATCGAGCAAGTGATAAGCCAAAGATCCTTATCCTTGGTGGTGGTCCGAACCGGATCGGACAGGGGATTGAGTTTGACTATTGCTGTGTCCATGCTTCCTACGCAGTGCAGGAGCTCGGATACGAAAGCATTATTATCAATAGTAATCCGGAGACGGTTAGTACGGATTATGATACCTCCCACCGGCTATACTTTGAGCCGCTTACCCGGGAGGATGTTCTGGCCGTGGTTGAGACCGAGAGCCCCGAGGGCGTGATTGTCCAGCTGGGGGGGCAGACCCCACTCAATTTAGCCGTTCCTTTAGAGAAGGCCGGGGTAAGGATCCTGGGAACCTCTCCGGACAGCATCGACCGGGCCGAGGATCGGGAACGCTTTAAAGTGCTGCTGAAGAAATTAGGGCTCATTCAGCCACCTAATGGGACTGCAGTTTCGCTTGAGGAGGCAGGAAAGATAGCTAATGAGATAGGTTATCCGGTGGTTGTCCGGCCATCCTATGTCCTGGGAGGCCGGGCTATGGAGATTGTCTATGACGATCCGGATCTGGAGAAATTTATGTCCGCGGCAGTTGAGGCATCGAGCGACCACCCGGTACTGGTAGACAAGTTTTTGGAAGACGCGATTGAGGTTGATGTTGATGCGATTGCGGATGGGGAGACGGTCGTCATCGCGGGGATAATGGAGCACATCGAAGAGGCGGGGATCCACTCGGGAGACAGTGCAATGACAATTCCCCCTTATACCCTCGGGAAAAAGACGATCGAGAAGATCCGGGAAAACACCCATGCCCTGGCCAGGGAGCTTAATGTCCGGGGATTAATGAATGTCCAGTATGCGGTAAAGGAAGACATCATTTATGTTCTGGAGGTCAACCCCCGGGCTTCCCGTACGGTTCCTTTCGTGAGCAAGGCCATCGGGGTCTCTCTGGCAAATATTGCCACCAAGGTAATGTGTGGCAAGACTTTAAAGGAGCTTGGGTTCACCGAGGAAGTGAAGATTAATCATGTAGCGGTAAAGGAATCGGTCTTCCCTTTTATTCGCTTCCCCGAAGTAGATACCGTGCTGGGGCCGGAGATGAAGTCTACCGGAGAGGTTATGGGAATTGATTCGAGCTTTGGAGTCGCTTTTGCCAAGAGTCAGTTCGGGGCGGGACAGAATCTTCCACTTAAAGGGACCGTATTTATTAGTCTGCGGGATAAGGATAAGCGTCCGATGATTCATGTCGCGAAAAGCTTGGCCGATTTAGGTTTCAGGATCCTGGCTACCGAGGGGACTGCTGAGGTTTTTCGGAGAAACGGGCTGCCAGCCCAGAGGATATTCAAGATCTCCGAAGGAAGGCTCAATATTCTGGACTATATTAAAAACGGGGAGGTCCAGCTTATCATTAATACCCCCTCGGGGAAAACTCCCCGCCAGCATGAGATCTCTATTCGGACAACCGCGGTTGCCTATGGTATTCCTTTGATTACCACGGCATCGGCAGCTTCCGCGGTGGTTAATGGGATAGAGTCTCTGAGCAAGAGACAATTAGAGGTTAAGAGTATCCAGGAGTATCATCAAGAGATTTAATGGCTCATCACGAATTGTCCCGCGTGCATGCAGGGTTAAAGCCAAATACTGATAAATTCTAAACCCTAAACCCTAAATTCTAAATCCTAAACAAACCCAAAATTCAAATATTAAATGTTTAAAACCCTATCCTGATCCTGTTGAAAGGAATGTTTTAAGTTTTGGGTTTTGATCATTTGAAATTGTTTAGGATTTGATGCTTAATGCTTAGGATTTATTCATATATTTTGTCATTTGGGTTTTTTACCCACTATATTCCCTGAAGTAAAGTCAAGGAGGCCAGTTATGGGAAATAAAAGGGTTATCCCCTGTTTAGATATAAAGGATGGCCGGGTAGTGAAGGGGGTTCATTTTGTTGACCTGAGAGATGCCGGGGATCCGGTGGAAAACGCCGCCTTCTACGAGGAGGAAGGAGCTGACGAGCTTGCCTTCCTGGATATAAATGCTACCTTTGAGGGGCGGAAGACCACCGTGGATCTGGCAAGGAAGGTAGTTGAGAAGATCACAATCCCTCTGACCGTTGGAGGAGGGATCGGTGAGATTACTGACATCGAGAGACTCCTTCAGGCAGGTGTTAGCAAGGTCTCGATTAATACGGCGGCGGTGAAGAACCCTCAACTTATCCAGGAGGCTGCCGAGAGGTTTGGAAGCCAGAAGATCATCGTGGCCATTGATGCCAAAAGAAAGGGGGCAGGGGAGGGCTGGGAAGTCTATATCAACGGCGGCAGGACCCCTGTGGGCCTTGATGCTATCGAGTGGGCTAAGAAGGTAAAGGATTTAGGAGCAGGCGAGATCCTCCCCACAAGTATAGATACTGACGGGACCAGGGACGGGTATGACCTCGAGCTGACTCGTTCAATTGCCGAGGCAACCGGGTTGCCGGTGATTGCTTCGGGAGGGGCAGGGACTTTGGAGCATCTCTATCAAGCCTTGACCGAAGGCAAGGCCGATGCGGTGCTGGCAGCCTCTATTTTTCACTACCGAGAATACTCGATCGGTGAGGTAAAAAGATATTTAAAGGACAAGGATATACCGATGAGAATTTAGTTCTGGATCGGCTCTTAAAAGATAATTGAATATGAGGGGTTATGGGATATGCATTTCCATAACCCCTTATTTTTGTTCATAAACCCAAATAATGCGTGAATGTAGGGGTTCGATTTATCGAACCCGACTAATAATCCCCTCTCCCCCGGGGGAGAGGGAAAGGGTGAGGGGGATCTTAATCTAAAATCTCTAATCTAAAATCTACAATCTATTACAATTGCCTCTGGCAATTCTTGTTGATAATTCCGGCAGAATAGAATAAGATAAAGTAAGCTGAGGAAAGAGGTAGAGATAGTGGGGAGAAGGGTAAAAAGCGGCAAAATTTGGGGGGTTAAGGATTAAGGAATAGGGTAGAATAGTTAAAAGCGTGACCTTTTACCCAGTTAGAAATCCTCTCAGGAAGAGAAGGGTATCCGAACTAATTTGGATGTAAACAAGTTGGACGCCATTTCGATTGATAAGAGGAAAACGAAAAGAGATAAGAATATGAAAATAAACATTAAAGCAGATTTAGAAAAATTATTTTCGGATTTCAGATGGACGATAAAAGGCATGGTCGGTGAAGATGGTAGTATATATCCTATTCCTCCTATACCGCAAGTTATAACCGGTATCTTCCAAGAGATGACCAAGCATAAAGTTAAGAAGTTCATGAGAAAAAGATACGGATGCGAGATAGTCCAAGGAGGACCAAGAGAGTATCCTGAAATTACCCTAATAAGAGGCAGGTTCGGTAATAGAAAAATCGCTATCGACATGAAAACTACCAGAAGGATTAGGGAAAATAGAATAAGTGGGTTTACAGTTGGCAGTTTCGCTGGATATTTCTTGCATCCTGAGAAGAAGATGCCGGGTTGTAAATTTCCGTATGGAGAGTTTGACCAGCACTGGGTTATAGGCTTTATTTACACTTGGGACCCTAATGCGGATAGCTTGCATATGGTTTCTGATGTTGAGGTGATTGTCCAACCTAAATGGAAAATTGCTTCGAAGTCTCCTGGAACAGGGACAACTTTTGCCATTGGTTCAATTAAAGATATAGATAAGTTGAGAAAGGGTAAAGGGATATTTAGGAGCAAAGACGAGTTCGAAAAATATTGGGTAAAGCGTGGAAAAGAAAGGAGAAGGCGATAGATGGCACGAAAATATGACATGACAAAACAAGTCCTATTGCCCTTCGTGGAACAATTTCAAGAAGTGAGGATACCTACAACTCGCTATCAAGGCAGCAAAGCAAAACTTTTAGATTGGATTTGGCAAAACATAAAGGATATAGATTTCTCGAGTGCTCTTGATGTTTTTGGCGGCACGGGAGTGGTAGGCTATTATTTGAAACAAAATAGTAAACAAGTTTTCTACAACGATTATCTCAAATCAAATTATTATATAGGGGTAGCTTTAATTGAAAATAATGATGTCAGATTAAATGATCTTGAAATCGAAAAACTTCTAAAAAAAGAATCAAAATATTATTATTCTTCATTTATAGCTAAAACCTTTAAAGATGTTTACTATACAGATGAAGAAAATCAATGGCTTGATATAGTGGTTCAGAATATCAAAAGGATGGGGAATAATTATAAGAAGGCCTTAGCCTATTATGCCCTTTGTCAAGCTTGTTTAGTAAAAAGGCCTTTCAATCTTTTTCACCGAAAAAACCTCTACCTTCGTTTCGCTGAAGTAAGAAGGACTTTTGGGAATAAAACGACATGGGATAGACCATTTGAAAAACATTTTATGGATTTTGTGCGTGAAATCAATTATTTGGTTTACGATAATGGTAAAGAGAACAAAGCCTATAATCTAAATGTGTTTGAAATAAAGGGCGAGTTTGACTTGGTGTATATCGACCCCCCTTATACTTCATCAAAAGGCGTCAGCGTTGATTATAAGAATTTCTATCATTTTCTTGAAGGACTAGTAAATTATGAGAAGTGGGGAAGTATGATAGACCACAGGACTAAAAATAAACGCTTTCATAGCGATAATAATCCTTGGAATAACAGATTGAAAATCAGAAGACAGTTCAGAGAGCTCTTTGAGAAATTTCGGAATAGTATTCTTGTAGTATCTTACCGGTATGATGGAATCCCTTCAATCCAGCAAATTGAATCTGACATTAAACTTTTTAAAAAGGATGTTCGTGTTTATACATTTGAAAATTATAAATATGTACTCAGCAATACTAGAACTTCCGAAGTTTTATTGGTTGCAGAATAGAATGGCCGAGAAACGGCGCATAACAACTAATAGTAGGGAAAGGGGTTAGAGTCATTTTTTCCCTAAGTCGTTTTAGGATCAACGCCTCCTTAGAAACAAGAGATAGTCTTTAGCCAAAAGATAAACTTATGAAACAGAATAATTTGATAAATAAAAAGGCAAGCATGTTTATAGATTCTTATCGGATGATTAGGATGTTGCTCGGTGACCTGAAAGGTAATGGCAAGCAACTATCATGGATAGAAAAGTTTGGAATTAAAGAAGGTTATTCTTTTTTTATCTGGACTGATCATCTTGATTATCTCAGTAGGTTAAATATTTTTCTAAATGGGAAAATCGAAATAATTAAAACTGAATTAGCTAATAGATGGAAATTGGTAAATAAATTAATTTTCGCTCATTTCGCACCACCTGGTAAAGTACCAGAATTTATTAAGGATGAAGGTCTTAATTTGGCCGCACTCGTTGCATATCCACTATTAGAAGAAATGGCTAGAATTATATCCAAGGCGTGGGATGAAGAAGGATTTGTATTAATTGATATCACTTCCAAATTTGGACTACCAAAACAACGTATATATAAGAAGAGAGGAAAAATAGTTTCGTTGGAACACAAGCTTCTTGTTATGAAATATTTATTGGATAAAAGATTGCAAGAGATGGTTAATAGTCTTGATAAACGAATGAGGAAGTCGGTAATAAAAGGAAATACTCAAGAGCGGGCACCACTATTTGAACGACTAACAGTTAATCGGAATCAGTGGTTGCACGGAAGGAGATTTAGGGGGTGGGAAGCCATATTTATATCTCTCTTTTTAAGTATGATATATTTCCCAGTAACAGATACTAAAATATTGAATCAGGATGTTCTCCAACAGCTAATAGAAATATCTTCTCAAGTAATCTCTATTAAAGATATTTGGGGTCGAGCTAATCCTTCGTCAATAGGAAAACAGGAAAAGTAATTGAGAAATTGACTTGTTTGAGGTCAGGCCCGCACCTTACTTAGTCAATTGGCAAAGGGTGTCAAGAGCGTCAAACCCTAAGTTCTAAGTTAATGTAAGGTCGAGGGTCGGATTTTTGATATTGGCAAATGAGCTAATGATGCCGCAGATTGAGTTGAAGATAAAACGGGTGCTGTTATTATTTTTACCGTATCGGTAGGGGAAATAATAGGTGACTGTGGGGCTGTTGAAAAACCCTTACTTTTCTAAATTTTAAGCAGCCTTTGCGAGATCGAGCTCGGTTTTACCTTCAGCAATTTTTGTATTTAATATTAGCCGGATTTTTAGCCAGAATCCGGCTAATTTACTGATAGCAGACCTAAAAAATGATAAATAGGGACCTAATAGCGCCGCCAGACGCTTGAGGTTCATCACGGCGGCAGTGAGATAAACCTGGATGGCAACATTGTCAAGGCCGCGCCTTATAGCTCGTCTTAAACCGTGTTGTACCTTAGCTTCAGCGTGCGCACCCTCA
>JAUWWP010000192.1 GCA_030616835.1 Deltaproteobacteria bacterium
GGGGTGGCCGGAGTAATAATGGGAGTTGATGGGATCTCCGTTGATAATTATATTAAGGGGGGGGCAAGCCTTGAGATTCAGTCGATTGGAGCGGAATATGCCGTTATTTTAGAGCAGATAAAAAAGGTTTCCAAGATGCTGAAGTCTGGGAAACTAAAGGAAATCACCATCTTTTCCGAAGGTTTCATACTTATTATCCATTCAATAAATGAGGATTACTTTGTTGCCTTAGCCCTGAAACCCGAAGGGAACTACGGCAAGGGACGCTACCTCCTACGCATGGCCATACCAAAGATAAGGGCAGAGTTTTAAGCCTTAACCTTAAACCCTCCCTTTGCCTCGTTAGATAGTAAGCATCTAATGGGGCGGGGTTTAAAGTTTCTTCCAAACTTTCTAACGGGGTTTAGCTTCATGATAAAAATTCTGGTTATTCACGGGCCTAATCTTGATCTTCTGGGCTCTCGCGAGCAGAAGCTCTATGGCCATTTAACTCTACCTGAGATAAATACGCAGATTAGAAAGATGGCCCAGAAGACTAAAGTGGGCGTGGAGATCTTTCAGTCCAACGATGAAGGAAAGTTGGTAAGTAAGATTGGGAAGGCTAAAGGTAAATATCAGGGGCTCCTGATCAATCCTGCTGCTTACACCCATACCAGTGTTGCTCTCCGAGATGCCATTCTGTCTGCGGGAATACCAACGGTCGAAGTTCACCTCTCCAACATCTATTGCCGGGAGGAGTTTCGCCGGCACTCCTTCATCTCGGATATTGCCCTGGGCCAGGTGGTAGGATTTGGCCCCGACAGCTACCTTCTGGGCCTGGAGGGGTTGGTAAATTACCTTAAAAGAGAGGGTTCAGGTCCTTAGGTTAAAAATTTCGCTCTTGAGTTTCGGGTTATGACCCTTTAGTGGTTGGTAAAACTTTGTAAGATATCGGTTAGGTCAAACGGTTGTGGTTGCGCAGCTAGTGTCGGGATTCGTAAAGCGGTTATGAATGAAATCAAAAAGCCAATTATCGGTGAGTGTAAAGGAAAACGCAACCTGGTGACGAAAGACGAAACAAGCAGCGCAACCGAATAACGAATAACTAATGGGAGTTTGGTCAACTTGTCCTGAGCCTGTCGAAGAAGTGGTTAACTACAAACATCAACCGAGTAAGGGGTCACGACCGAGTTTCTGCCTGAATAGTAATGAATAAACATCGGGTAGCAAAGCTTAGGGAATTGTTGAAACAGAAGAAATTAGATTGCCTGCTCATAGTATCACCCCCGAACCTTCGCTATCTCAGCGGCTTCTCTGGCAGCAGCGGGGCCTTGCTGATTACCAGAGAAGATGGCTTTTTTTTGACCGATTCTCGCTACCGCAGCCAGGCCCGGAGGGAGGCCAAAGGCTTTGTAGTTAGGCAGTGCCGGAAGATGATCGAGGGGATTGCTGAGTTTGGCCGGTCAGTAGGTATAAAGAGAATGGGGTTTGAAGCCAGCCACCTTACCTATCAGGACTATCAGAGACTTCAAGAGCTACTTCTTAAGGTAAAGCTAATTCCCCTGGGCAAAGAGTTAGATAGCTTACGGGCGATTAAGGAAAAGGAGGAGATTAGTTTAATCAAGAAGGCAACCAGGATTGCTACTCAGGGCTTTCTCGAGCTAAAAGATACAGTTCAGCCGGGTTCCCGGGAAAGGAATCTGGCAATAGAACTGGAGCATCAGCTTAAAAAAAGGGGGTCAGGAGAGCTTCCTTTTGAGATTATTGTAGCCTCAGGTCCCCGGGGAGCCCTTCCCCACGGAGTGGCAAGTGAAAAGAGGATCCGGAAGGGGGAGATGGTAATTATAGATTTTGGTTCCCGCTATAAAGGGTACTGTTCGGATGAGACCTGCACCCTTCTGATGGGGAGCCCTACCAGGAGGCAGAAGAAAGTATATCAAATCGTAAAAGCGGCTCACGACAAGGCGATAGATTTCATTAAACCAGGAAGAAAGGCCTCCCAGATCGACGAGGTTGCCCGAGAGCATATTCGCCAGGCTGGCTATAACCACGGTTTCGGCCATGGTCTGGGGCACGGTGTGGGGCTGGCAATTCACGAAGAACCCCTGATCTCACCAGATTCTTCTACAGTGATTGAGGAGGGGATGGTCTTTACTATTGAGCCGGGAATATACCTTGAGGGTTGGGGAGGGGTAAGGATCGAGGATATGGTAGTAGCTACCCGGGAGGGCTGCCGGATGCTAACCCAGGTTTCTAAGGAAATGGGGAGCATTGTCCCCAGGCAGTGTTAAGAGCGGGGAAATTTGACATTGGATATTATATGTTATATAATTATATAATCAGATAAGTTTCTAAAAAGAAGAGGGAAGAAATTGCCGATCGATAAGAGCAAAATCGTCGAAGCCGCCAATAGGTATCTGCAGAAGGGGCAGATAGATAAGGCTATTAAGGAGTTCTCCAAGATCACCGAGGTTGATCCTCGAGATGTTCGGGTCCGACTTAAACTGGGTGAACTCTATGCCCGGAAAGGAATGAGGGAAGAAGCGGTTAATGAGTATCGCCTGGCGGCAGAGGAGTATACGCGGGCTGGATTTTACTCCAAGGGAGTTGCCGTTTTTAAACAGGCCCTAAAGGTTGATATCCGTCAGGTTGATATCTACAGTAAGCTGGGAGATCTTTACCAGAAATTAGGGCTGACTAACGAGGCAATGACTCAGTATAAAATTGTTGCCAATTACTATGATAAGGAAGGGCTGGCTAAGGAATGCCAGGGAGTGCTCAAGAAGATTGTGGAGCTGGATCCTAACAATCTCTCTAATCGGGTTAAACTGGCTGAGAGTTATTACCAAGGGAATCTCCGGAAAGAGGCTGATGAGGAGTTCGGAAAGGTAATAAGTACTCTAAGAGAACAGGGGAGGACTAATGATCTGATCACGCTTTATGAGAGAATGCTGGCAACCAACCCCAAATATTATGCGTTAATTAAGGAGCTGAGCAAGATCTATCTGGAGAGAGGGGAGCCCCAGCGGGCTCTGATTAAGCTGCAGATGCCTCTGAAAGAAGGGGTGAAGGATGGAGAGGTTTTATCTTTGCTGGCTGAGGTCTATATAAAATTAGACAGGGTGGAGAAGGCTAAAACTGCCCTGAAGGAGCTGGCAAGAATATGTGAAGAGAAGGGGGAGATTGAGGCTAAGGAAGAGGCCTATCGTAGGGTTCTTCAGTGCGATTCCCAAGACCCGGATGCCTTACGGGTTTTAGGTCTTGCTGCTCCTCCCGCCGCTCCGGAAGAAAGGGTGTTAAAGGAGGAGCCGGGAGAAGTTAGAGTGGAAGCTCCGCCAGAGCCGAAACCAGCAGAGGCTAAAGTTAGAGTGGAAGCTCAGCCAGAGGGGACACCAGCGAGGGCCAAAGGAGAGGATAGTATTTCTCGGCACTTTACCGAGGCCGATATCTATCTCAAGTATGGATTAAAGGGTAAGGCTCTGGAGCAATTCGGTTCGATCCTGAAGCTTCAGCCAGCCAATGATCAGGCACTTAATAAGCTAAGAGATTTAGGTGCATCTGCGGAGGAGCGGGAGAAGGTTGTCTCCCAATTCATTGTTCTGGCCGAGGAATATTTAAAAAGGGGAGAAAAGGAAAATTCAGAAAGATTTTTAGGAGAGGTTCTGAAAATAGACCCGGAGAACCCTCAGGCCAGTAAACTTTTAGGTACCTTCGAAGCACCAGCGGAGGCTCCTGCTGAGGCAGAGTTAGTGGAAGAGGAGGCTCCGGAGATCGAGCTGGAGGTGGAGGAGCCTCTGGTAGAAGTGGCTGCTGAAGAAGAGGCTCCTGCCAGTCCTATGGAAGCTGGCGAGGAAGAAACTGTTGTTTTGGAAGAGCCAGTTATTAGCGTTGAACCGGAGCCAGTGCAGGCACCGATAGAGGAGCCGGTAGGGCAGGAAATTGAGCTGGAAGTGCAGGAAGATTCTGTGATTGCTGAAGAACTGGACGAGGCAGAATTTTATATCCAACAGGGTCTGTATGCTGAGGCTAAGAGAATCTACCAGAAGATCCTTCAGGTTCATCCGCAGGAGAGCCGGGTGGAGCTTAAGCTAAAGGAATTGAGTGAGCTGGAGGGGAGGGTGAAAGAGGTACCGATAGTTTCGGAGCCGGAAGCTGAGGAGGTAGGAGAAAAGGCGCCGGCGGTAGAGGTCGTCCAGGGGGCTGAGGAAGTTTTCGACCTGGCTAAGGAACTAGAGGAAGAGCTATCGATTGAGGAGCTGGAAAAGCCGAGTGTATCAGTGGAGGGGCCTGAGGGAGAAGAGATCTTTGAGGATACCTTTCAGGAGTTTAAGAAAGGGGTTGAGAAGACCCTGAGTAAAGAAGATACCGACACTCATTATGATCTGGGGATTGCTTATAAAGAGATGGGGCTGCTCAATGATGCTATCGGAGAATTCGAGATCGCACTTGCCAGTCCGAAAAAGGAGATGGATTGCTGTGCTATGCTCGGGCTCTGCTATATGGAAAAGGGGGAACCGAAGAGGGCGATAGAATCTTATTCCCGGGGTCTGGCCAATCCCAGGCTTTCGGGTAAAGAGAAGGTGGGCTTGAATTATGAGTTGGCAGTTGCCTATGAGGCTGATGGGGATCCTGACAGGGCATTAGAGAGATTTGAAATGGTTGGAGAGATGGAAAAAGATTTCCGGGATGTTCAGGAACGATTAGCTGGTCTCCGCAAAAAAGCAGTTACTCCGCCAACCGTTGAGGAAGAGGTTATCCCTGCTCCGGAGGAAGAGGTGAAGAAGGTCATACCTATTTCGGGAAGGAGGAGGTCGGGAAAGAAGATCTCTTATGTTTAGCTCGGCAGTGAAAGGAAGGAGGCTATGAATTATTTAGAGTATTATAGATTGGAGCTGGAACCATTTTCGGTTGCTCCCGACACCCGATTTTATTACAATAGTGCCCAGCATTCCAAGGCCCTGGTAAGAATGATGTATGCGGTGGATTCAATGAAGGGATTGGCCCTGCTTATCGGGGATATCGGTACCGGGAAGACCATCCTGGCCAGAAGGATGCTGGATAGCCTTCCTGAGGAAGAATATGAATCTGCCCTGCTGGTGATCATCCATTCGGGAATAACTGCCGAATGGTTCCTGAAAAGGATTGCCGTCCAGTTAGGGGTAAAAGACCCATCTTCGGAAAAGCTTACACTTTTATCCCAACTTTACGAGCGATTGATGCAGCTCCACGAAAGCGGGAAAAAGTCAGTGGTCCTTATTGATGAGGCCCAGATGCTGCAAACCAGGGAGATTATGGAGGAATTCAGGGGTTTGTTAAACCTCGAGGTTCCCGAAAATAAGCTCATCACCTTCGTCTTCTTTGGGCTTCCTGAGCTCGATACCAACCTTAGATTGGACGAGCCCCTGGCTCAGCGAGTGGTCTTAAAGTATCGGTTAGAGTCCTTTAATGAGGAGTCGAGCGAGGCCTACATTAAGCATCGCCTAAGATTGGCCGGGGCAAAAAAAGAGCTGTTTGAACCGGAAGCAATTAAAGGCGTTCACATTTATTCCCGGGGAATCCCCAGAATGATCAATACCATTTGTGATAATGCTCTGTTTGAAGGTTTTTTACTAAAATCGGAGAGGATCGGCAGGGAGACAATTGATAATGTTGCCGGCGACCTGGGTCTGAAGTTAAAAGAAGAGAAGATGGCAAGACCAGTTCCTTCCCCGGAGGCTCCGGTTGCTCCCAGAGTGGATCCCTCTGCCTCCCTGGTGGAACCTCCTGGCTCTCTGGTGGATCCTTCGGCCTCCCCGGTGGAACCCTCTGCTTCCCCGGTGCAACGGACTTCGGTTGAGA
>JAUWWP010000141.1 GCA_030616835.1 Deltaproteobacteria bacterium
CGAAGGAATTTTCCCTTTGGGGATTTGATTAATGGATAAAATTTCGGTTAATTTAGGAAGGGATTTGAACCACGAATTTCACGAATTACACGAAGGAATTTTCCCTTTTGGGCTTTGGTCATTGGGATTTGATTAATGGATACGATCACGGTTAATTTAGGAAAAGAGAGGAGCTACCCGATCCTGGTCGGGTGCGGCAACTTAGGGGAGGTGGGAGAGCAGGTCATCCGCCTCCGTCCGCCTCAGGCGGAGCAGAGGGTTTTTATCATCAGCAGCCCCCGTATCTACGGGCTCTACGGCGAGCCGGTCTCGAAAAGCTTTCGGAAGGCCGGCTTCAGGCATGTCGGGGTCGGCCTGTTCCCGGACGGCGAGAGGAATAAGTCGCTCAAGAGCTACAGCAGGATAATTGCCGGGCTGGTCGAGTTTGCCAACCTGTCTTTCGGCGCTAACGGGAGAGGTGGGATTATTATTGCCAACCTTGGGGGCGGGGTCGTCGGGGATTTAGGGGGCTTCGTGGCGGCCACCTTTAACCGGGGAGATAGCTCGGCCCGGGTCGATTATATCCAGATCCCCACGACCCTGCTGGGATTCGTGGACTGCGGGGTCGGTGGAAAGGTCGGGGTAAACTTCCCCCGGGGGAAAGTAGTAGTTAAGAACCTGCTCGGTCAGTTCTACCAGCCCCGGCTGGTTTATGCGGATCTCGATGTCCTGCGGAGCCTGCCGAGGAGGGAGTTAAGGTCGGGCCTGGCCGAGGTTATCAAGTACGGGGTAATCAAGGACAGGGCACTCTTTCAGTACCTGGAGAGACATCACCGCGATATCCTTTCCCTCGATCTCGGGGTAATCAGACATATCGTCAAAAGATCCTATAATATCAAGGCCAGGATCGTGGAGAGGGACGAGAGGGACCGGAAGGGGATCAGGGCCATCTTGAATTACGGCCACACCGTCGGCCACGCGATTGAGGGCGCCAATCTGCGCTATAAACACGGGGAGGCAGTGGCTATCGGTATGGTCTGTGCGGCCGAGATCGCAGGTGAATTGGGGATATTCCCCCAAGAGGGGATTAAGAGGATAGAGGGACTTATCGGCAGGGTTGGACTGCCGACTAAGGCAAGAGGTTGTGACATCAATGATATCCTGGAGCTCTTGAAGCGGGATAAGAAGGTAGTAGATGGGAGAAACAGGTATGTCTTACCCACCGAGATCGGCCGGGTGACAGTAATGGAAGGGGTGGATAAGGGTATTATCCGGAAGGTTATCAAAGGGAGGTTGGAGCTGCCCGCCTGAGGCGGACAGTCCAACTAAGACGAATTGAAAATTGCAAATTGAAAATTGCAAAATGCAAATGATTGAATTGGGATTTGAACCACGAATTTCACGAATTACACGAAGTAGGGGCCGACGTCTCTGTCGGCCCGACCTGTCCTGAGCTTGTCGAAGGGATAAGGGTGGACACGGAGGTGCACCCCTACAAGTCGCTTCAGGCAGGTTAAAAAAAATGCAAAAAATGCTTGACAAACAAGGAAATTCAGATTATAATATAATGTAATCCCGCCAGGGGCCTTGAAACTTGGGTCCCCATGAGGCGTTTATATATTCCAATCTTAAGCATGAAAGGAGGTGAAATAGGGAATAAGTGGTTTATTTGTGGCGTGGATTTATATCTTTCTTAGCAATCATTCTTATTATCATAAAGGAGGACGAAAATGAGATCTAAATTAAAAGGAGGGATGGCGGCAGCCGCTTTTCTCCTGGTAGCCCTTCTGGCTATCACCCCGAAGGCGAATGCCGGTGACCTGATGTATGGTGATGCCAATCTGAATGGCGCGGTTGATATAAGCGATCGTCTTCAGCTTGCGCAGGCGGCGAATGGAGTCGCTGCCGTTGTGGGGAATGCCGATGCCACCGGCGACTGCAGCATATCGGTCGCCGATAACATGGTCGTTGCGCAGAATTTGGCAGGTCTCCGAACTGATTTGCCGGCAATATCTCCTCCAAGCTGCTGGGCAGTGAGCCTCACCGAACCGCCGGTAATAGTGATTGTCGAAAGTAGCACCGCCCCGGTGACAGTTTCTCTCAGCAATAATCCTACCCCACCGCGGGGAGGACTTACCTGCGAGGGAGTTACAGTGGATTTTGCGGACATCAGTTTACCAGCAGGTTGCTCGCTGTTGTCTTCCAGTGCGGTTACCGATGCGGCTTGTAATGCAACGGTTATTCTGGCTGCGGGCGCAGTTACAGGGATGGGGGAGATAGCTGTGACGGTTAATCTGGTAAATGCAATCGGCGGTCCATTGACTTTAATCAGTACCGCTCCTGGACCCGTCGAGATCGAAGTCATTCCGTCAGGGCCGCAAACTCCCGATGCGATTGCGATCAGCGCTCCTACTCAGACCGACTGTCAGTCAGAGGAGATTACCATCTCTCTGACCGCCGGCGGTGCGGGGGTCCCGGGCGAGGCAGCCAACATCACCTGCACCGGGGAGGTTGATGGTCCGGACGAAGATATCCCGATCCCGGGAGGTAGTTGCGATTTCGCTGATGGTGGGAACTTGCAGACGATCTGCGGGGCCAACTGGAACTCGACCGGGGCCTCGGAGCTGGATACTACCTGCGGCGAGATTACTTTTGGAACCGATCAGGGATGCTACGGCGCCTCCGGTGCTTCCTATCATATGCAGGATACCGATAACAGTTCATTAATCACTGCCCTGGACACCACCGGTTTATCGGGGATTAAGGTGAGCTATTGTCGGGCCACCGATGGGGTCGACGGCGGGGTTGAGGGACTGTGGATCGAGTGGTATGATGGTGCCGGTTGGAATTGTATATCCGACCACCATTGTGATGTCTGCGGGACCAACTGGGGGGTAGGAAGTGATGGTTGGCCTAATGATTTGATGTGCGGTGATGGAATCGGTCAGACTGAGTGGGCCAATACCGGCTGTGGGCAGATTACTCTTCCCGCGGGTGCCGAGGACAATTCCAATTTCCAGTTAAGGTTCCGGTGCGATACCAGTGGTGCGAGTGATGACTGCTTTGTAGATGCGATTGTTGTGACCTACCTCGATCTTAAAAAGGGGCCGGTTAGCTTTACTGCCATCAATGATGTTAGTGGTGGGTATTATACCACCGATGCGAGCATTACGGCAGGTGGACCGAGCACGATTATCTGCACCTGGGATAATGGGGTAGATCCCCCGGTTTCAGATCAGTTTAATATCGAGTGGGCCGAGACGTTTGATACGACTCCTCCGGGTAATCTGGCGGCAAATCCTCCGGGAGGGGAATACTGCTCCACCCAATCGGTGGCTCTGAGCTCTGATGATCTGGCGGCAACGATCTATTACACCCTTACTGGGGCCGATCCCACTACCTCGAGCCCGGTTTACAGCGCGCCGATCGCGGTAGGTGAGGCTACGCTAAAGTTTATAGCGGTGGATACCTGCGGGAACCAGTCAGGAATAGCTACGGAGGTTTATACCTACCCTGCTGGTGTAAACATTACCAAACCTCCAGATGGGATCACCATCCTTGAAAGCGACTGTGTAGTGGAGGGTACGGCTGGCACGGACATATCCACGGTGACAGTTGACGGAACTGATGAACCCGTATCCGGAGGCAAGTGGACCCATGATTTGTTACCGTGTCCGATGTCCCTTGGTTCCAAAACCATTAATGCCTCGGCAATAGATACCTGCGGCATCCCGGTAAGTGATTCGGTAACGGTGTGGGTAACAGGTACCGGATGCCCTCGTGAGGTGGCAGGTTCGCCCCAATTAATCCAGTCGCTTCCGAGGGAAGACGCATCAAATCTGCCGCCGGATTCGGTTACTAAGAATATGCCGGTGGATGCCTATCTCAAGTTCGTTTATAATGAGACGATGGATATCAGCAGCGCCGACGACGGCGGTATCGGTGGTACTTTTTCTCGGGAGACTACTAACTACGGTTATGATACCGTGGTCTGGAGCGCTGCCCTTGCCTACTCGACTGGACCAATTACGCTGACTATCACCGGTGTGGTTGATTGTGATGAGAGCAATCCGGCAACGACCATCGTTCTTACGCTGCGGACGGCCCGGGATCTGACTGAGCCGCCGGGAGTAGATGCTCAGACCGGAGAGGGCTTTCTGAATGGTTATTTACAGGTCTGGGTTATTGATGAATTTACCGGAGATGTGATTCAGGATGCAGTTGTGCAGCTCAATACCACCACGAGCACGGCCGGCGACGGTTATTTTGAGGAGGTGGATAAGACCGATGCTTCCGGGTATGTGGAGTTCATCGGCACCGGAGTACCGCTCAATGTCCCGGTGATGCTGACTGTGCTGGCCCCCGAGCATCAATACCTGACCTTCGCTAATCTGGATGCCCGGCAGGTTGTTATGGGACTGAGGCTCTCGGGTTACGGGTTTACGCAGAAGGGGGATACCCAGATCATCGGTGATTTCCCTCCGATAGGCTATGATAACGGGGTTCATCCCCAGATTTGTCGGAATGCTGCTGGGGAAGGCTCGGATGACTGGGATACCTGTGACGGTCTTGATCTACCTAACCCGATCAGGTTCGGTCTGGCGTCTCTGGGTCTTTACCGGAGGGCATTTAACACCATGGTAACGCAGGATGTCATGGCGGCAAATGTACTTCAGGACCTTTTTATGATAGTGACAACTAAAAAGTCGGCGATGCCGGCGAATATTCTGCTTCCGGATTTTGTTCTTACCAGATATGATATTCCCTCGGGGACAGGTTTCGTAGGAGAAGCCTTCTACCGGTTGGGGACCCGGGAGAGCGGCCGGAATATGTATGTCCAGATAGGAGGTGGCTCGGTCAATATTCAGTCTTTTGACATAATCGGTTTATTAAATGGATCGAAGGATATGATCAAGTCGACTGCAAGTGCACCCATGGTATTTTCCTGTGGGGATATTCAGAGGATAACTGTCCCGCCTCTGGATGATATAGGCGAAGGTCCTAACAACTGTCAGCTCATTATCGTGGATGACAACCCCCATGGGGTTACTCAGGATAACTGTTTCGAATGTAACCAATGCACCAATGTTCTCACCCGGGGGCGGCAGATGGATATCAATAACTACAACTACGGGTGGAGCGGGAATACGGCAACCGATACCGCTCATGGGCCGGCCCACATTGAGAATGACTTTGTCTTTACTCAGGGGGCAATCCGGATAAATATGTCGAACCTGGCCTATGATCCGGACAAGGATGAGATTTGGTCTGCCCGGGTAGCTGGTAGCCCGGCGATTATACCCGTGTTGCAACTGAGTGGTTCGGAGATGGATGATGGAACCATTATGTCTGCCGGCGTGGCGATGTGTAACCGGGTGATGGGCGGTATTGCCAGCAAGGTGATCGGATTTCCGAATTACTCGGCGATAGAGAGCGATCTGGGCCTGGCTCCCGGCACTATCAAGGCGTTTCCCAACACCCAGCTCTACGACTGGGAAGTCAGGTTTGCGGCTTCCATCGGGGAGCCGGGCGCTATCACTCCTGCCTGGCCACCTCCCGTATTTGAGACCTCAGAGTTCTTGCCGCTGACCAGGGGTGAGGAACCGGGAGATCCGCTGCAACGTTCCGGCGACCGGGAGGTGCATGGTTACTGGATGCCTGTAGATTATGATAAGCCGGGACCCTTGCCGACCTCACCGGACAACGAGCTTGCCGATAGGCTTTTTGAGTGGTGGGATATCACGGCTACCGGGCCGGATGCCCGATGGGCGGTTATCGATGCCGGTGATGATCCTGTCACCCCAGAGGACGAGTCTGGTGTTGATCCGGAGATGAACGGTGATCTCGTGATGATGGAACTGATTGATCGGTGCAGCACCGACCCGACTCAGGTTGAGTCTGGGTCTAACTGGGGAGAGGATCCGGAGCCGACTGGTAGCCAGAATCTGGGAGTATGGCAGAATACTCCTATTGAGCCTTCCTATAGTGAGATCTGGACCTACGATCGAGATGGCGGAAGCGGAGGACCCTGGGGGCAGGATCCAGTCACACCGAGGTATAGACCCATCGCTAACAAGCTCTGGAGGATCTATGCCCCGTCAGAGGGGGTCGGCGGCGGAAAGCTTAGCTTCTATCTGCCCGAGGTCCCGACGGTTGGTGAGATCAGCGGTATGGGCGTACCTGGTGACTTCACCTTTGAGACTCTTGGTGAGACCGGGCTCCCGGATGATTACATTATGGAGTGGTCGATCTCTCCGATGAATGTTCAAACCCATGTGACCATGCAGAATTTTATAACCCCCGCGGATGAAAAGGCGGCTACGACCTTCTCTCAGGGCCGGCAATTGCTCATATTCCAGCGTTAGTAAGGCTCGGGCTGGAGGGGCAATTAATTGCCCCTACTGGATGGTCAATAAAGGGCGGAGATTACGATCTCCGCCCTTTTTTTAACCACGAATCCTTCGACAAGCTCAGGACATGTTTCACGAATTACACTTTTTTTAACCACGAATCCTTCGACAAGCTCAGGACATGTTTCACGAATTACACTTTTTTTAACCACGAATCCTTCGACAAGCTCAGGACATGTTTCACGAATTACACGAATATAGGCGGGGCTGGAAAGCCCCGCCTATCCCCTTTTTTGTGCCTGATCATTGATTTTTTGGTGGTTTCCGGGTAAGATGTTATTAAGAAAGTGAAAAATGAAAAATGCAAAGTGAAAATTGCAAAATGAAAATTGAAGTAGGATAGGCGGCACTTTCCAGTTCCGTCAGCGGGGCTGGAAAGCCCCACCTGGATAAGAAATGAAAATTGCAAATTGCAAAATGCAAAGTGAAAAATGAAAGTTGAAGTGGCTGTTACCGGAGGCAAATGAGTTGAGCAATATTGTTGCGAGATC
>JAUWWP010000228.1 GCA_030616835.1 Deltaproteobacteria bacterium
AGCTATGGCGGACAGGGCTACTCCCTGAATTTGTCATTTGAACTTTGGGTTTCATTTGAACTTTGAGCTTTGTCATTTGACATTAACTAATATTATTCTCCTCTCATTTCCAGCTCGGTCTGCTGGATGAGCTTGATCTTGTCCCGGATCTCCGCGGCCCGCTCGAACTCCAGATTTTCGGCCGCCTCTTTCATCTCCCTCTTCAGGCTCTTAATAATCCTGGGGATCTCATCCAGGGGGATGTACTGCTCTTCCTTTTCGGCAACTACCGGGACGGTATAGTAATCGGCCTCATAGATTGAGCGGCGGATATCGTGGATGGATTTCTTGATCCCTTCCGGGGTTATTCTGTTCTTTTTATTAAAATCACCCTGGATCTTACGGCGGCGGTTGGTCTCATCAAGAGCCACTCGCATTGAGCCGGTGATCTCATCGGCAAACATAATTACCTGCCCGTTGATATTCCGGGCGGCCCGCCCGCAGGTCTGGATCAGGGAGCGCTCCGAGCGCAGGAACCCCTCCTTATCGGCATCGAGGATGGCCACCAGGGAGACCTCGGGGATGTCCAGCCCCTCCCGGAGGAGATTGATTCCGATCAGGACATCGAACTTCCCCAGCCGGAGGTCCCGAATTATCTCCATTCTCTCCAGGGTATCAATATCCGAATGAAGATACCTGACCCGAACCTCCAGGCTCCGGTAGTATTCGGTAAGATCCTCAGCCATTCGCTTGGTGAGGGTGGTTACCAGCACCCGCTCATTCTTCCTGGCCCGCTCCCGGACCTCCTCCAGCAGGTCATCCACCTGAGACCCGGCGGACATCACCTGGATCTCCGGGTCCATCAAACCGGTCGGCCGGATAATCTGCTCAACCACCAGGCCCCGGCTCTTCTCCAGCTCATACTCGGCCGGGGTGGCGGAAACATATACTACCTGGTTCACCAGGCCCTCGAATTCCCCAAAGTCCAAAGGTCGGTTATCCAGGGCGGAGGGCAGACGAAATCCGTATTCAACCAGGGTCTGCTTGCGGGATCGGTCACCCCGATACATCCCCTTGATCTGGGGAATGGTGGCATGACTCTCATCCACAAATAACAGATAATCTTTGGGAAAATAATTTATCAGGGTAGGTGGGGGCTCTCCGGGCTTGCGCCCAGTCAGATGCCGGGAGTAATTCTCAATCCCGGTGCAGAAACTCATCTCCTCCATCATCTCCAGATCAAAGAAGGTGCGCTGCTCCAGCCTCTGGGCCTCGAGCAGCTTATTCTGTGACCTAAGCTCATTCAGTCTTTCTCCAAGTTCCTCCCGGATAGCCTCCAGGGCGTTCTTCATCCTCCACTCCGGGGTGACATAGTGGCTTCCGGGATAGATAGCGATCTTCTTCAGTCTGCTCAGGACCTTTCCCCGGAGGGGGTCGATCTCGGAGATGGATTCAATGAGGTCACCGAAGAACTCGATCCGGATAGCCTTCTTTTCCTCGTGGGCGGGAAGGACCTCCACCACATCCCCCCTCACCCGGAAGGTTCCCCGGTGGAAATCGGTGTCATTGCGCTGATACTGGAGCTCCACCAGCTTCTTCAGGACCTTGTCCCTTTCGATCTCCTGCTGGTCTTCCAGATATAATAGCATCCCCTGGTAGGCCTCGGGGGAGCCAAGCCCGTAGATGCAGGAGACGCTGGCAACAATGATAACATCGTTGCGCTCAAGCAGGGCATAGGTGGCTGAGTGCCTCATCTTATCAATCTCTTCATTGATGGAGGCATCCTTCTCGATATAGGTATCGGTCGAGGGCACATAGGCCTCGGGCTGGTAGTAATCATAGTAGCTGACGAAGTATTCCACCGCATTCTCAGGAAAGAGCTCCCGGAACTCGGTATAAAGCTGGGCAGCCAGGGTTTTATTATGGGCAATGACCAGGGTAGGTTTATTGACCCGGGCGATCACATTGGCCATAGTGAAGGTCTTGCCCGAACCGGTCACTCCCAGGAGAACCTGGTGCCTGGCCCCTTTAAGGATATTCCGGCTCAGTTTCTCAATCGCCTGGGGCTGATCGCCCTTCGGGGTAAAATCAGTAATTAGCTTGAATTTTTCCATAATTAACCACTAATTCTACTGATTGAGCGGATTATTCCACCGAATAAAAAATTAGGGACACTTCCCACATTAATTGCTGAACAATCATTATACCTCAAAAATGCTTTAAGGCATAAAATGTGGGAGATGTCCCTAATCTAAAAGTATAGGAGGTGTTCCTAATTTCTCGGAAAATCAGCCTATCCTCGAAGGCTATTTCCCTTCCGGCTTCTTCTCTGGCTCCTTTTTTTCCGGCTCCTTTTTCTCCGGCTCCTTCTTCTCAGGCAGCTTGGCGGTGGTCTCTCCCTCGACTACGATATTATCCTTTATTTTCTCGAGGAGCTTGTCGCCAATGCCTTTAACATTCTTGATGTCCTCGATCGCCTTAAAGTCGCCTTTCTTCTTACGATACTTAATAATTCTCTCAGCCTTCTTCTCACCGATCCCGGGAAGAAGCTGAAGTTGCTCCGAAGTGGCGGTATTGATATTTACCACCCCTTCCAGCTTGGCCTCCTCTTTCTTCTCTTCCTCACCAGCATCGGAGTTCGGGACTAAAATGGACACGGCGAATGCTATTAGAAGCACTCCCAAAAAGTAAACTAACTTCCTCATTTTCTAATCACCTCCTTTCTTGATTAATTATGTTTAAAAAGTATCCCAGATTATGCATGAACATCCGAATTACTTGTCCTGAGCCCCGATGGGCATCGGGGTCGAAGGAGTGGCGGATTGGGTTCAATAAATTGAACCCCTACATTAACTCTTCCTGGCGATTGCATAGTCAGCCATTAACCGAAGGGCGTATTTCTCAGGTGAGTCAGGGAAAATATTCAGATACTGTTTGGCCTCAGTCACATATTCGTTGGCTCGATCTAAGGCATAGTTTATGCCCCCATAGTTTTCAATCAGAGCGATAACTATATTCAGGCCCGCTTTCTTTAAGACCTTGGCGCTGATGACCTTTTCTATTTCCTTTCTTTCCTGAGGAGTGCATTTTTTTAGAGCCGAGATCAGGGGAAGGGTAACCTCTCCTTCTTTTAGGTCAGTGCCAATACCTTTGCCCAGCTCCTTTTCTTCCGAATTGTAATCCAGGCAATCATCCTTCAACTGGAAGGCAACTCCGAGATCCATTCCGAAATCGATCAGGGCTGATTCCTCCTCAGGAGAAGCCTCCCCCAAAATAGCACCAACCTGGCAGGCTACCGAGATCAGAATAGCGGTTTTCTTTATAATTACCGAGAGATAATCATCTTCATTGAGAGTTATCTTTCTTCTGCTAACATGTTGAAGAAGCTCACCTTCGGCCATCCGGGACATAAATTCAGCGAAAATCTTTATTATGCGCAGATCACCATCCTGGGCCACCAGGGAAGAGGCCTGGGAGAAGAGATAATCACCCACCAGAATACTGGTTTTATCCCCCCAGATGGAGTTGACGGAGGATCTTCCCCTGCGGAGCTCGGCATCATCCATCACATCATCGTGGAGCAAGGAAGCGGTATGAATAAATTCCAGTGCGCTGGCCAAATTTATATGACGTTCACCTTGATAACCGCAAAGCCTGGCGGACAGAATAAGCAGTGAAGGTCGAAATCGCTTTCCTCCGCTCTTAAGCAAATAATCTCCGACCTCCGGAATAATTTTCACCTGAGATTCAATATTCTTCTTAAGTACACCTTCGACCCTTTGCAGTTCCCCGCTGATTAGATCAAAGGTCTCCACTACTGGCATGCTTTACCTCTTAAAATTACCGAATCAAACTTACCTCAATTTCAGAGGATTGTCAAAGAAATTTTGAGCTTAATGCAAGAACCCTATCTTTTCGGGAGGAGTAGGGGGAGGCTCAATCTTACCAAATTTCTCCTCGTATTTCTGCATATTGTCCTGTAGGGCATTTATCAGGCGCTTAGTGTGATGGGGGCTGGAGATGACCCGGGCTCGCACTTTACCCCGGGGATTCTGGGGCTGGACATAGATGAAGTCAACGGTGAACTCGGTTTCGGTGTGGTTGACCATTGCCAGATTGACATAAACCCCCTGGGCCATTTCCTCATCCAGTTGGATCTGGATGTTCACCTGTTTTTTTTCCGGCAGCTTGGACATAAGTTCCCTCCTTAATCTTTAAAAACCTACTCAAAAACCAAAAGATATTAGTCCATATTTTAACGGAACTTTCTGGAAATGACAAATTAAATGTGATAAAATTTTTTTACTCTTCAGGGAATATAGTAGGGAGATGGTAAGATAATGTCAAATGTCAAAGCCTAAACAAAATAAATTCTAAGCACTAAGCACTAAATCCTAAACAATTTCAAATGATTAAAATCCAAAACTCAAAACATTCCCTTTGACAGGCTCAGGACAAGGTTTTGAACATTTGATATTGGAATTTTGGATTTGTTTAGGGTTTAGGATTTAGAATTTAGAATTTATCAGTTGGCATTTGGATTTTTACTAAGATTATCTTATGCCCAGAGTTAAGGTTAGTGGAAGCGATATCTATTGCCGCTCCAATCGCAGGAAGATTGATCCGGAAAAAGGAACTCTGCTCTTCATTCACGGGGCCGGAGGAAGTTCCTTTCTCTGGAGAGCTCAATTTGACTTCTTCCGGCAAGAGTATCAGATTGTCCTTCTCGATCTTCCCGGGCATGGAGGTTCAGGCGGGGAGGGGGAAAGCTCCATTAATGCATACCGAGATTTTGTCCGGGAATTTCTGGATGTTTTCCCACTAAGATCAGTCTGGATCGTCGGCCATTCGATGGGAGGTGCCATCGCGATGAGCCTGGCCCTGAAGGATCCCGGGCGTTTTAGCGGTCTAATTCTGGTAAGTACCGGAGCAAAACTAAGGGTGGCTCCCCTGATATTTCAGAGCCTTGAAGGGGATTTCGAGATTGCGATTAAGCAAAGCGTTCAATTCTCCTTCGCCAAGAATACCACCCGGGAGCTCATGGATGCTCATATTAAGGAGATGCTCAAAGGTACGCCCGAGGTGATGATTAATGACTTCCG
>JAUWWP010000275.1 GCA_030616835.1 Deltaproteobacteria bacterium
ACGAAGGTAACCACGAATTACACGAATTGTACGAAGGTAACCACGAATTACACGAATTAAACGAAGGTAACCACGAATTACACGAATTAAACGAAGGTAACCACGAATTACAAGAATTAAACGAAGGTAACCACGAATTACAAGAATTAAACGAAGGTAACCACGAATTACACGAATTAAACGAATTTTTTCTAAAATTTAATTTGCTATTCTTTTTAATTTAGTGTAATTCGAGTAATTTGTGGTTAAAAAAAGAAAAATGGGAAAGGATAAAGTAATTTATAAGGATCTGTCTTACAAGATTATTGGTGCGGCAATGGAAGTTCATAAAGAATTAGGTTGTGGATTTTTGGAGTCTGTTTATGATGAGGCATTTGGCTATGAATTGAAAAAAATTGGGCTGGAGTATGATTATCAAAAGGAGCTGAAGATAAAATATAAGAATCGTATTTTAAAGAAGGCATTCTTTGGTGATTATGTAGTTGAAAATAAGGTGATTATTGAGAATAAAGCAGTGAAGAGGTTGACTAAGGTGGAAGAGGCACAGATGCATAATTACCTTAAAGCTACTGGTTACAAGCTTGGAATAGTAATAAATTATGGGGGAACTTCCCTGGAGTATAAACGAATTGTTAGATAAATTAACCACGAATTTCACGAATTGGACGAATTGTTTCGTTTAATTCGTGGTTAGGTTGAATTCGTGTAATTAGTGTAATTTGTGGTTTGGTTGAAATTTTTCGTGTAATTCGTGGTTGAAGATGGGAGGTATTGGCAATGAGGGAAGGTATAAAAGAAAAAGGGGTAGGGAGGGCGATTATCGGGGTTGCCCTGGGCTGCTTCTTTCTTTCGGGGATAAGCGGGTTGATCTATGAGGTGGTTTGGACCAGGATGCTGATCCTCATCTTTGGCTCCACCACCTTTGCGATAAGCACTATCCTTACTGCCTATATGGGGGGGCTGGCCCTGGGGAGCCTTCTTGCCGGGCAGTATATTGACCAATCTGCCAACCCGCTCAAGGTGTATGGTTGGCTGGAGATCGGGATCGGGCTCTACGGGCTCGCCATTGCCTGGATATTCTCAGGATTGGTCCCCATATATAAGGTGATCTGGGATATTTTTCATCCTTCGTTTTATGCCTTTAGCCTGGTGAGGTTTGCGCTAATCTTTATTGTCCTGATGATTCCCACCACTCTTATGGGGGCAACGCTACCGGTGCTGAGTAAATTCTATGCCCGTAAGCAGGAGAAGATCGGGCTGCGCGTGGGGCTGCTGTATGCCCTGAACACTATTGGTGCAGTAGTTGGGTGCTTCGGGGCCGGATTCTTATTGCTTCCCGGGGTGGGGGTGCTGAGAACCACCCTGATTGCCGTGGCGGTTAATATTATCCTGGGGATAGTGGTGCTGGGGATGGACTGGGTGAAAGGGGATAAACGAGAAGGAAGGGAGAGGGGAGGGAAGAATGGGGTCTATGGAGTCAAAGGGTCTATGGAGTCAAGGGATAGAGAAGAGGAAAGGGGGAAAAGGCATTCTCCTCTTTCTGACCTCCCCACCTCCCAGCCGAAAGGCCTGCTGGTGCTGGCGGCCTTCGGGGTCTCCGGGTTTGCGGCCATGGTCTATGAGGTTGCCTGGAGCCGGGTGCTTTCGCTGATCATTGGCTCTTCCGTATATGGCTTCTGCATCATGCTCACCACCTTTTTGGCAGGGCTGGCTCTGGGCAGCTTCATCTGCTCGGGATTTGTAGACCGGTTAAGGAGGAGGATTCTGACTTTCAGCATTCTCCAGGCAGTGATTGCCCTTTCTGCCTTCTCAGCCCTTTATCTATTCCGGGAGCTCCCTTATCTCTTTTTTGTAATGTTTTATAAGATTGGCCACTCCCAGAATCTGCTGTTTTTTACCAAGTTTCTGCTTGCCTTTATGGTAATGTTCATCCCTACTCTGCTTATGGGGGCGGTATTCCCTCTGGTAATCAAGATTTATACTGCGGAGGTAAGCAAAGTGGGAAGGTTTGTGGGCAAGGCGTACTCAATTAATACCTTAGGGGCGGTTCTGGGTTCTTTCAGTGGGGGGTTTATATTGATCCCGCTGCTGGGGATCCAGGGAAGCCTGTTGCTTGCCATTGCCTTAAACTTAGTGCTCGCCGCCGCCTTTGCTCCCTTAATCGAGGTTCGGAGAAGGCTCGGGAAGGTGAGCTATGCCCCGGCCCTTGCCCTTTTATTTGCCTTTGTCTTTCTTTTCCCTCCCCGGTGGGAGCCTACTCTGATGTCCAGCGGGATGCCGGTGTATGTATCAAGATTTCCGGAAAATCTGTCCCGAGAGAGGTTCTTTGATATCTTCTCCTCAGAAAAGATTAAGGAGCTTTTCTATCGGGAAGGGGTAGACACAACTGTCATCGTTAATAAAGAAGGGGATGATATATATCTGCGGGTTAATGGGAAGACCGATGCCTCAAGTGGCAGGGATATGGAAACTCAGGTCCTTTCCGGGCACTATCCACTGCTTTTCAGCAGAGGGCTTGATGATATTCTGGTGATCGGGATGGGCAGTGGGGTAACCGTTGGTTCGATAGAGAGGTATCCGGTAAAAAGGGTTACCTGTGTGGAGATTGAATCTTCAATTATCGAGGCCACAAGATTTTTTAATGAGGTAAACAATCGCCCGCTGGAAGATCCCCGCACCCGGATCTCGGTCAATGATGGAAGAAACTACCTTCTGGTTACCCCGGATAAGTTCGATGTGATCGTCTCCGAGCCTTCCAATCCCTGGATGACTGGCTGCGCAAACCTGTTTACCAGGGAATACTTTGAAACTGCAGCTCAGAGGCTTAAAAGAGGAGGAATTATCGGCCAGTGGCTTCAGCTTTACTCATTGACCGCTGATGACCTTAGGTCGCTGATGAAGACCTTTCATTCAGTCTTCCCCGAGGTTCTGGTCTTCTACGGGGTTATCCCTGCCGATCTTATCCTTCTGGGCTCCCAGGAGAGGTTCGAGATGGATGTGGGAAGGCTCAGGGCCAGGCTGGACCGGAAGGAAGTGAGGGAGGATCTGGAAAGGGTCGGGATCAGGGATCTGCAGGCTCTGCTGGGTAGATTCGTCATGGGCACTGAAGGGGTGGAGAGATTTACCGAGGGCGCAGTTGAGAACACCGATGATAATGTCCTGATCGAGTTTTCGGCCCCGAGGCATATGTCCATTAAAGGTATAATCTTTAATTTCGATGAGTATTACCCCGCCTCAAAGGGCATCAGGGATTATCTGGTAAATTATGGAGACTCCGAGGAGGAGCGCAGGGAGTTTCTGGAGAGAGTCTTAGCGATACTCACCTGGACAAGAGAGAGGGCGGTCTATGCCGAGGAGAATTATCAGAATGCTATCAGGTACCTCAGAGCTAAGGAGTATGATAAGGCAGCAGTTGAGCTAAAGAGGGCAGTGGAGTTAAATCCAGAGTTTGATGAGGCTCACCTGCGGCTTGGGGTTGCTTATCATCGGATGGGAACGCTGGATGAGGCTATTTCCCAGTTTCAGCGGGCACTGGAGATAAGTCCCCGGTATGTTGCCGCTCACAGTAATCTGGGGTCAATATATTACTTCAAAGGGATGCTCGAGGAGGCAGCCAATGAGTTTAAAGAGGCCTTAAAGATAGATCCCTATTTACCCGTGGTTCATAATAATCTCGGGGGGGTATATTTTAAAAAGGGGATGATCAAGCTTGCCAGCAGCCAGGTTCAGAAGGCCCTAAATCTCAATCCTGGATATGCCGATGCTCACAAAAATCTCGGGTTCATATATCTGCGCCAGGGTTTAGTTTCCGCGGCGATCAAGGAGTTTAAACGATTTATTGCCATAGATGATAGCAGTGCCTTTGTCCGGGCTACCCTGGGAAATATTTATCTTGGAAAAGGGGAGATAAGAGAGGCAGAAAAAGAGCTTATACGGGCTCTGGAAATCGATCCCCAATATCCCAAGGCCCATTTTTATCTGGCCTCGGTCTATGAAAGGGTGGATAGGGAGAAGGCTATCCAGCAGTGGAGACGCTATCTGGAGGTAGCCAGTGATCAACCCGGCGAGGCTTCCATTATCCACTCGGTTAGAAAGAGGCTGAAGCAGCTCGAGAGGTAAGCATGGTCCGCCTAAGGCGAATTGCAGATTGAAAATTGCAAAATGCAAAGTAATAGATTGCAGATTCCAGATTTCAGGATAGGCAGCACTTTCCAGTGCCGTTAGCGGGGCTGGAAAGCCCCACCTGGATAAGAAATGAAAATTGCAAATTGCAAAATGCAAAGTGAAAAATGAAAGTTGAAGTGGCTGTTACCGGAGGCAAATGAGTTGAGCAATATTGTTGCGAGATC
>JAUWWP010000323.1 GCA_030616835.1 Deltaproteobacteria bacterium
ATCTCCAGGAAGGCCTCAATCCGAAGCCGGGTACGGGCATCCAGGGAGAAGGACCGGTCTCCCTCGATGCTGAGAAGGGGAAGCTTGATCTTGCGGCGGATAATAATATCCTCGATCTGACGGTGGCAGAAAGACTGGTAGTAATGGATAAGGGCATCTATTCTTCTTATTTTTACCTCCTGAAGGATATCATCGATCCTGCTAAAGATATCGTAAGGATAGGTGTAGCGGGAGTACTGATCCAGAAGGGTTGAAGTAGGATAAGGCATGCTGAACTGGCGCTGGATCTCGTTAAATACCACCCTCGCTCCCCGAGATTCTAAGAAGCCATAGAATTCCTGGGCGTCATAGATGGGAGGAACGCCGAGATAACCCAGTCGGAGGCACTCTTTAAAAGGGGAACGGGCCTTTAGCTCTCTGAGCAATCGGTCTACCTCCTGCTCGAATGCCTTTAAATCTCCGTTCATATCAGTAGTGCAGACCTGATAATAGTGATTTTCGAAGCCGGAGACAATGTTTTCTTTCCAGCTTAGCTCATCAATGTGGTGGACCTTACTCCTGAGAGCATCCAGCCTTCCTTTGGAAATTAGGACCTGATCGCCGCTTACCTGATAATAATCCATCAAGTTTTTAAGCTGGGCACTCAGGAGTTCGGAGTTGCGGTCATAAGGGTAGGCAAAGGGAACTACTTTTATCGCCAGCAGTTGGAAGAGCTCAATCAGGGCGTGGGTATAGCTGCAGTCCCCCTGGGTTACGGCGATGACCTCCTGAATTCCCGCCTTCAGGGTGGTGGAGTAAATGCCCTTGATCCAGCCGCAGATGTTTCGGGGAAATCCCTCGGCCTCAGCCTTTTCAATCAACTCGTTTCGGTGGGGATCGGTAATGAAAAGGTTGTTGAGATCGACTGGTTGGCGGCCAGCAGCCAGGAGGATCTCAATGGGTATGGTTGTGGTAAAACCAACTCTGTTCATACTGAATGATGACCCTTTATTTGTCCTAAGCACGTCGAGAGAGTGGTTGGGTCAATCGATTGTGGTTGCGCGGCTAGTATCGGCATTCGTATAGTGGTTAAGGAAAACGCAACCTAGTGACGCCTGTCCTGAGCCTGTCGAAGGAAAAGACGAAACGAGCCCCGTAGAAATAAGTTGCTAAATGTGATTGTCTTCGATAAATATAGAGAATTTTTTACGGGGCGAACAGCGCAACCGAATAACGAATAACTAATGGGTGTCTGGTCAAAAAAATATATGGCTGGAATTATCAACTAAAATAGGTTCACTACCCCATATAATAATTCTATCAGATAGCGGGAACGATTCCAAGGGCAATTGGCTCAGGAGTTTTAAATTTCTTGACAACGCCCCGGATCTGGCTTATTTTAAAGGAGAATTCGTGGCTCATCAAGGATAGGCGGGGCTCCTCCATTAAAAATGCAAAATGAAAATTGCAAATTATTACAGATTGTAGATTATAGATTTTAGTAATCTGTAATCTGAAATCTAAAATCTGAAATCTAATTTGGGAAGGGAACTTGAAGGATTTTTTAAGGAAGCCCAGTATGTCAGCGGTAAAACGTAGAAAGCAGAGGGTACCATCAAAAAAATATGGTCAAAGAGCCCTCTTTGTTTCACTCGGGATTCTGATTTTGTTGATAGTTGCGGCGGGAGTAATTTTTTATTATCAGCCTTTTAAAACCCTCTTGCCCGCGAGGAAAAAGCCTTTCTCACCACTACCTCCGTCTTTCACCACGAAGGAAAAACGGGAAGTAAAGGTCTTTTTTTCGGATTATACGAAAGATAGATTGTTGCCCGAGAGCAGAGAGATTGACCTGAGCAAGGATCTGGTGAGCCAGGCCAAGCATATAATCTATGAGCTGATCAAAGGGCCGAAAGGTGATCTTGGTCCCACTATCCCCCGGGGTGCCAGGCTAAGGGAACTATCCCTCGGTCAAGGGGGGACCGTCCATGTAGATTTCACCCGGGAGCTGGCTGCTAATCATCCCGGAGGGAGTTCGGCAGAGCTGCATACTATTTATTCAATCGTGAACTCTCTGGTCCTTAACTTTCCGGAGATTAAAAGGGTTCAGATACTTATTGAAGGAAAGGAGATTAAACAAACCCTGGCCGGACATATCGATGCCCGCCGCCCCTTTGGAGCTAATCGGGACATAATTGGGAGGCCAACTTTGCCGAGGAAGTAGCGGCGAATGAACTTAAATAAAATATTGGTTATCGATCACGATCACTCAATTATTGAGGAGCTTTCTGTTCTCCTGAAGGGTATGGGGTATGAGTGCCTGGCGGAAAGCGGGGGAGAAGCAGGTTTTACTCGGGCAAAGCGTGAAGCCCCAGCACTGATTATCCTTTCGGTGGAACTTTCGGATGTAAGTGGCTACCTGATCTGCAAGAGGATAAAGGAGGATAAGGAGCTGCGGAAGACCCCCCTGATTTTAACCTCTTCGGAGGCCAAGTCCAAGGACTTCGAGAGGCATCGAAAACTCAAGGTCAAGGCCAATGATTACTTGCCCAAGCCCTTCAGCGAGTCAGATATGAAGATTAAGGTCGAGAACCTGCTCGGTATTCAGGCCACCCGGGAAGAGTATTCCGAGCTGGAGATGAAGGTTCATGACTTTCTTAATGAAAAGGCGGATCTTGAGAAGAAGATCGAGGAGCAGAAAGAGCAAATCTCGGTTTTAGAGGAGAATGTGCGCAGTATTGGCCGGGAGAGAGATAAGGTAAGTGAAAGATTGAGAGAAGAGGCACGAATCCAGGAGGAGCGTTTAGAAGAAAGAGAGGCACTCCTGAGAGAAAAGGCGGGATTGCGTAAGGAGATGGAGCAGCTCCGAAAGAATTTGCGGGATCGGCAGAGCAATGAGACAGTGCTCCGGGAGGAATTGAGCAAGCTTGAAGAAGATAAAGGTCTTCTGGAGAGAAGAGTCTCTGAGCTGGAAGAGATGTTAAGAGAGATAGAAATACTTAAGAAGAGATTGAAGCAGGCAGGTACCGAGAAGGAGAGCCTCTTAAAGCAATTTAAAAATGAGTCAAGGGATAAGGAGTTCATTTTGGAGGAAGGTGAGGCCCTGAAGAAGGAGGTAAGGAATCTCCAGCAAGATCTGGAGAAGAGTGAACAGAAGTTAAATAGAGTAAGAGAACTCGTCGCCAAGACCAGGGGGCTTAAGACGGAACTGAAGGAGCTCGGGGACGAAAGGGATAAGCTGATTGCTGAGTATGAAGCCCGATTGGCAGAAAAGGAGGGGGAAGGGAAAGCGCTGCGTAACCAGTTAGAACAAATCCAGGAGGAGAAAGTTTGCCTGGAGGGAAGGCTCTCTGAATTGGCGGAATCAAAAACCCTGGAGGGGGAGCCAGGGGAGCTTAAGGGTAGGCTGGCTCAGGCAATTTCCGAGAGGGAGAGTTTGCTTAAGCAGTGTCAAATGGAGGCAGCGGAAAAGGAGGCTCTCTTGGCAAAAAAAGAGGCCTTAGAGAAGGAGGTAAGCAACCTGCAACAAAGCCTGGAGCAGGATGAGCAGAAGTTAAGTAAGGTAGGAGAGCTCATCGAAAAGACCAAGGTGCTGAAGTCAAAACTGGAAGAGCTCAGGGTAGAAAGGGACCGATTAAAAGAACAGTTAGGAGCTAATTAGCCGGGCAGGGGAGAGATAAATAGGATGTTTAAAGCTGAATAAAGCATCCCGGCTAAGGTTAGTAATATAGGGCTTCACAAAATTATTTTTAAGAGTTACAACAAAAAGCTTGGAACGA
>JAUWWP010000159.1 GCA_030616835.1 Deltaproteobacteria bacterium
CCTCTGATCAGTCATTAGGCACAAGCCAGAGGGTAGCGAAAATTAAACCTCATTTAATAGTAATGGATGTGAGTATGCCTGGTCTTGAGGGAGATAGGGTTTGTAAAATTCTCAAGGATAGTAATATCGGTAAGAACATGATAATAATCCTTTATTCTTCCAAAAATCAGGGTGAACTCAAGAAGTTGGCAGAGAAGGCGGAGGCAGACGATTTTTTAACAAAATCCAGCAATTATCAAGAGCTGGTTGAGAAGGTAAATTCCCTCTTGAAGAATCCCTAAGGTAGGAACAAATCAGGGTCAGACCCCGACTATTGACTTATGAATAAGCCGGGTTAGAGTTGAACGGGTTGGCAGAAAAGCATAGGATAATCATCCGCAGTGTTCCAGATTACCAGGACATTGATATCATCCGGAGGGTGGTCGCCGAGGGCATAAAGGATTTAGACGCCAAGCCCTCTGGCAGGGTATTACTCAAGTACAATATGGTATTCGCCCACAAGAGATTTGGCCGCTTCGCCTATACCCATCCCCATGTGCTGGAGGCTATTATTGACGTGCTGGCAGCCCGACCGGAGGTGGAGAAGGTCATTCTGGGCGAGAGGACGGGGGTATATGTCCCAACCCGGTATCACTTCAGCCAGGCCGGATATGGATACCTAAGAAAAAAACCCAAGGTCGAGGTTTGCTTTTTTGACGAAGACAAGCTGGTCGAGATCCCCCTTGAGAGGGGTGGATTTCATAAGCGCCTGCGCTTTGCCCGGACTTTGGTCGAGGCCGACTACAAGGTGTATGCGCCCAAGCTCAAGCACCATGTGAGCACCAGGCTCACCTGCGCGATGAAGCTCAATATGGGCATCTGCGATCAAAAGGAAAGGCTCCTTGGCCACGACTACCACCTCGAAGAAAAGATTGCCGACCTATACGAGGTCGGCAATCCTGACCTGGTGGTTGTTGACGCGATAGATGTAGGCCAGCAAAATGAGATCGTGCCCAAGCCGCTACGCCTCGGAGTAATCATGATGGGAACCTCAGGGGTGGCTATTGACTCAGTGGGGGCCCGGCTCCTGGGGTTTGATCCCGGAGAGATCGAACATCTAAGGATTGCAAGGTCACGCGGCTGGGAGCCGGTAACCGACGACCAGATTGAAATCAAGAGTGAAATGCCCTGGGATGAGTTGCTCAAAAAGACCAAGGACTTCGACTACACCTACTCAGATTTAGATAAGATTGATACCCGAATTCGCTTCTACCTGGGTAATTACCCTGACGGGGAGGAACCCTGCTGGGGAGGCTGCATAAACATGCTGAAAGGTGCGCTGGCGGTTTTTGAAGCCTACAAGCAGGGCGCCCTCAAACGGGCCCGGCCGGTGGCGATGGTCATCGGCGAGTATGAGGGCGATGTTGACGGGCAGGGGTACCCGATTCTTCTGGTAGGTAATTGCACCAAGGTCCGCGGCAAGGTTCAGGGGAAAACCCGGCGGATCAGGGGATGCCCCGTAGCCATACCAATATTCGCGGCACTGGCTCCCTATTATTTAAAGATTCCCGCCCCTTACCTGGAGAAGAATCCCGATCAGATATACGGGTTTCCCTATCATCTGGCCGTATCTTACATCCATAAGTTTATTAACCGAGTGTTTTAATGATTTTTGGATAAATGTTTTGCAAGGCCTAACTATAGATGACCAGAAGAATATCAGTCAAGGTCATCTCCGTCTGAATGCACGGAAAGGAGGTTATTATGTTACAGCCTGATTTGCTTTTTTCTTACGGACTATCTTCAGGACTTGCCATTGCGGCCGGGAAGAAACTGAGGAACGAAAAAAGCCCCTGGGTTAATAAATATTTTATCGTGACCGTTCTGTGGCTTTCAATCTGTTTTATCCCCCAGATATTGTATTTACTCTGGCGATTCCCCGCCTGGGAGTCCATGTTTGTGGCAAAAGATTACTCGGACATTCCGGCATGGGTAGTGGCAATCTATCCAATTGCTGTTCTTATCTTAGGCGCACTTGGTTTTTATGTTACCTATTTCTTTCTTATCAAGGAAAAACATTTTGCCGCAATAGCCCAAGTTATTGGGAGTGTTACGGCAGCACTATTTCTGGTAACTATTGGTTGGGATGGCACCGGATATAAGAGACTTCTGTATGCGGGCACGGGCACTGATTGGGCAAACGGACTTGTTTATCCACTTACAGATTTTTTTACCAGCCCGGTTTCTTCCACCTTGATGTGGCTGGAGGCACTGGCATTAATACCCTATGCGTTTATTTTTATAAAATGGGCCAGAGAAAATAAGGCGGCATAAGATTTACGGTCCACGGTTCTTTCAGCGGACAGGGAGTGGGGTTAGGTCTTGCTTTCTGCTATTTTTGGGAACGAAAAGGGTGAGGTCAGACTTTACTTAGCCACTTAAAAAAGGATTCATCCTACTTCGCCAAGGCTTCGTCGGATAAAAGGAATCGAGGATTCAAGGATTAAAGTAAATGGGGTCGGGTTTTGTATTGTGAGTTTCTCATTGCCTCCATTTTACAAAAGGGTTCGTCCGTTCTCCATAGTAACTACGAAGGCTGAATGGATAACCTCCTCAGGACAGGCAAGGGGGAGGAAATGGGATGAACTATTCCTCCTTCCCTTCGACCCCGATGCCCATCGGGGCTCAGGACAAGTATCTGTTTACCAAGAGGGTGACTGATATTTTTCTTTTTTCCTTTTCGCTAATTCTCGAATAAGTTCAATCTCTGCCCGGCTAAGAGGGATATCCCTCCACTGAACATTCGAAATCCTGCCAAAACTTTCCTTTAAAGCATCACGCAATTCCTTAACCCCGGTGTTTCTTGCTCTTTTAAATGGAGGGCACGGGGCTTGAAGCCGGGCATTATAAAAATATTTCCGCATCTCTTCCGTAGCGGGATTTAGATTTAATGTGGCCTGATGCAATATCCTCCTTCCATCCCTTCGTTGGGCGCCACCCGCCACCTTCTTATTATTTATTATTACATCATCTTCTATGGGGGAAAAGAAACATATATTCGGCTTTGGCACATTTGGATTATTTTGCTCATCGATTTTTTTATAATGCTCAGATTTAATGCCCAGATATTTTAACGCTTCGATGACCCAGGTATGAATGAACCGATACGATTCTCTTACCCCTCTTGGCAAACCATTGCCTCCCCATTCCCCGATGAGAGAAAAAGAAAGGTCTCCTTTATGATATACTGTTCCTCCTCCGGTAGGACGCCGCACCACCTCAATTCCATCCCGCCGGCAAGCCCCAAGGTTCATATCATCCAGCCTCTCGTGCCGTCCGATGGAGATTGCCGGATTTTTCCAGGTATAAATCCTCAAGATTCCATCGTATTGACGAATCTGAGCAAACAACACCTCGTCAATTGCCATATTAGTATATGCGTCATTTGCTTCTGATTCAATCAGCCTCCATATCATTTTCTTACCCTTAATTCCCTCGCTGCCCTTACTTCATCTACCCGTTTGACCGGCATACTGTGAGGGGCTTTTTTTAATATTTCCGGCGTCTCTTCGGCTTCCCGGGCGATTTTACTCATCGCTTCGATGAATCCATCCAGGGTCTCCTTGCTCTCGGTCTCGGTAGGCTCTATCATTATCGCCTCATTCACTATAAGAGGAAAATAAACAGTAGGTGCGTGAAAACCAAAATCGAGTAAACGTTTGGCAATATCCAGAGCCCTTACCCCCAGTTCCTTCCGTCTCTCCGCTGATATCACGAATTCATGCATACAGGTTTTATCGTACGGAACTCGGTAATGTTCGCGAAGTTTCACCCGGAGATAATTCGCATTAATTATGGCGTTTTCACTGACCTTTCGTAAACCTTCTTTGCCCAGCATCCTCAGATAACAGTAGGCTTTAATGATGACTCCGATATTCCCATAAAACGAATGGAGCTTGCCGATGGAATGAGGGCGGGAGTAATCCCAGGAGAATTTCCCATTCTCTTCTTTAATAAGGGGGACCGGCAGGAAAGGAATGAGCCCTTTTTTAACCCCGACCGGGCCCGAACCGGGCCCCCCGCCTCCGTGAGGTGCACCGAAAGTCTTATGTAAATTAAGGTGCAATATATCAAAACCCATATCTCCGGGACGGCAAATTCCTAACAGGGCATTGAGGTTCGCGCCATCGAGGTAGAGGAGTGCCCCCGCATCGTGGACGATCCTGGCGATCTCCAGGATGTCTTTCTCGAACAAGCCTAAAGTATTTGGATTGGTAATCATCACCAGGGCCACATCTTCGTTCATAATTTCTTTAAGTGCATTCAAATCAACACATCCCGCGCGATTAGATTTAACCTCCACCGCTTCATATCCTCCGATGGTTGCGCTTGCTGGATTGGTCCCGTGCGCTGAATCCGGAATGATTACCCTCTTTCGGGGCCTGCCCAAGGATTGATGATAGGCCTTGGCGATTAGGGCACCGGTAAGTTCACCCTGTGCTCCCGCGGCCGGCTGAAGGGTGAAGGCATCCATCCCGCAGATTTCGCAAAGAAGGTGCTCCATTTGACAGAGCAATTCCATAATCCCCTGAGTCGTATCCTCGGATTGATAAGGATTAATTCGGGCAAATCCAGGAAGTCTTGATATCTCTTCCGAAGATTTGGGATTATATTTCATCGTGCAGGAACCCAGCGGATAAAAATTCGTATCCCCAGCGAAATTTTTTTGAGCAAGGTGCATAAAATGTCGCACCACCTCTCCTTCATTCAAATCTGGTAAATCTGGCATTTCCTTACGAAGGAATTTTTCCGGAATATCTTTCATCACACTCTCCTCAACACCTCCATCAATTTACCGATATCCTCTTCAGTTTTAGTTTCGGTGACACACCACAGCGTGGCTTCGGCTAACTCGGGATAATACCGTTTAAGTGGCAAACCACCAATAATCCCATCTTTCAAGAGAGCATCTTGAATGATTTCAGGACTCTTTTTACTGGATATTACGAATTCATTGAAAAAAGGTTGATCGAACGCCGGAGCAAATCCATTAATCTCTAAGACCTTTTCATAAGCATAATGGCTCAGCTTAATATTTTTTAAGCCTGTCTCCTTAAGTCCCTCTTTGCCCAGGAGGCTTACGAATATCAATGCCCTTAATGCACAAAGTGCCTGATTGGTGCAAATGTTGGAAGTTGCCCTTTCCCGCCTGATGTGCTGCTCCCGGGTTTGCAGGGTGAGGGTGAACGCCCGGTTACCCTGCAGATCCATGGTCTCTCCGACAACCCGTCCTGGAATCTTACGGATGAATTCCTTTTTGCCGGCGAAGATACCTAAATAAGGCCCCCCATACGAGAGAGGGAGCCCCAGCGATTGCCCTTCGGCACAGGCAATGTCCGCATTATATTCCCCTGGTGGTTTCAACACCCCGAGAGCAATGGGATTTGTGCACACAATGAAGAGCGCTCCCTGTCGATGACAGATGGTTTCAAATACAGTCATATCTTCCAGGCATCCGAAAAAATTTGGGTTCTGAACTATGAATGCCGCGGTATCATCGTCCAGAGAGGCCTTCAATTTTGAAACATCGGTTATTCCTTCATTCCCGGAAACTTCTATTATCGAGACCATATTTTTTAGATAAGTCTCAATTACCGTCCGATATTGTGGGTTTAATGTCCGGGAAACAATTATCTTTTTTCTATTCGTATGACGAATCGCAAGGAGTGCGGCTTCCGCACAGGCGGAGGCCGCATCATAAAGAGAGGCGTTAGCCACATCCATTCCCATCAATTCACAGATTGCCGTTTGAAACTCGTAAATAGTCTGGAGTAGTCCCTGGCTGGCCTCTGCCTGATACGGAGTATAGGCGGTGACGAATTCCCCCCGGGAGGAAAGATAGTCCACCGCGGCCGGAATAAAGTGATCATAAGCCCCGGCACCTAAATAGGTCGGGTAATCATCAGCGTTAATATTTTTTTTGCTCAAAGAACGCAGATGACGAAAAAGTTCCATTTCGGAGAGCCCTTCCGGAGTATCAATATCCGCTTTTCTGAGGGATGAGGGGATATCCTCGATTAATTCCTTGAATGACTTTACTCCGATCGCCTTGAGCATTTCCCGGCGCTCTTCGTCAGTATTTGGGATAAAATCCATAACTTATTCCCCCCTGGACACTGGAATTGTCATTGCGAGGCGAAGCCGCAACAACCTCAAAATTTACTCTCCTTTGGAGACGAATTCCTGATATTGTTGATGATCCATTAGATTCGTAACTTCCTCCGAATGCGCAACTTCTATGGCAAAAATCCACCCCTCCTCATAAGGGGAGTTATTAATCAATGCCGGGTCATCCTGAAGCCTCTGGTTTACCTCCACGATTTTGCCGGATGCAGGCGCATAAATGCTGAACACCGCTTTGACCGATTCAATGGTCATGACTTCCTCCCCTGCTTTAATCTCTTTACCTATCGGCGGAAGTTCCAC
>JAUWWP010000507.1 GCA_030616835.1 Deltaproteobacteria bacterium
ATCTGGGTAAGAGGCAGTATGATAAGGCTATTGAAGAGTTTAAAATAGCACTGCAAACTGATCCGGGATTTAAGTTTGGCTATATTAACTTAGGTCTAACTTACAAGCGGCAGGGTCTTCTGGATGAGGCAATCGGGCAGTATCAGAAGGCCTTAGAGATTGACCCCAGGGATTTTAATGCCCATTTGAATCTGGGAAATGCCTATGGGGATAAGAAGATGCTGGATGAGGCAATTGAGCAGTATCAAGCTGCTCTGCGCATCTCTCCCAACTCCGAGAAGGCTCATAATAATCTGGGATTGATTTACTACCGCAAAAAACTGTTTGATCTCTCGATGGCTGAATTCAAAGAGACCCTGCGGATTAATCCCGATTATGCCGATGCCCATAAAAACCTGGGGATTATCTATTATTATCACAAAAAGGAGATAAACAGCGCTCTTCAGCATTTTCGCCGCTCCCTGGAGTTAAAACCCGATCAGAGGGGGGCAGAAGAGCTGAAGAAGATCATCCGCTCGCACTAATATCAAGGTGTAAATCCAACTTCAATACTTGAAAGGAGGAGTTATGATTACTTATCGCTGGATAAATTTCCGGAAAGTGCTTCCATTATCATTAGGACTGATCATGATATTGCTTCTATCAAATGCAGATGCGGTAGAGCGGAAGTACCTTCTTTCACTATACCATTACAACATCCAGTATGTGGCGGGTGGCATGGTTGAATTCCCCTGGTTTCCCGGTCCTGATGCCGAAGGGCTGGAAGATCTGATTATCACGGAGAGCTTTGCCCCGGTGGTGGATCTCTTTTACGAGCATCGCGGTGATGGATGGGGGGCGGATTTCGAGCTTCAGGCCTACTTCATTGAAGTGCTCTCCCAGCGGTTTCCGGAGGTGCTGGCGAAGTTGAAAGAAATGGCCGAGAGCGGGCAGATCGATGTGGTGAGCCTGCATTATTCGGATCAGCTCTTCCTTGCCTTCCCCCGGCGCGATTTGGAAGAAAGCTACCGCATAACCGAGGAGGTCTTCCAGAATAATGGTCTTAAACATTCGGTCACCATATTCGCCCAGGAAGGCCAATTTGGAGAAGGGTTGTCTCGTTTCATGAAGGAAAGAGATCTTACAATCGGGGTGCTCCCTAAAAACCTGTATAAATATCTGCACAGCGGGGTTACTGCCATGCCCTACTACACCTTTGGAGAGATATATGCAATATTGGGTGGTGAATGGGTGAGTTATGATGATGGCACAAACCAGATCACTGTTGGATGGTCCTTTCTTGATGACGGCGAGAAGCTGGCCACGGGTGATTTTGATCCCTATTTCCCTGACTACTTTTACTATAAGCCCGAGAAATTAGAAGAATACGAGGATGAGCTTTCCAGTAGAGCGAGTGAGGGCTACCGGATTACCACCATTTCCAAATACCTGGAAGATATAAGAGCCCTGGGGGTTCCTCCCGATGAATTTCTTCCCCTCCTGGACGGAACCTGGCAGCCCGGGAGTCATCTCACCAGCAGATGGATGGGGGGGACCAGCATCCTGGATGGTAACGATGACAATTATGTTCGCACCCTCCAGTATACTACTCGAAGTCACCTGTTGGCTGCCGAGACCCTTATCGATCATGCCGTTGCTAAAGGGTTAGCCTCAACTGATGAGTTCTACCAGGACCTCGATGAAGGCTGGCGATACCAGTGTCTCGCCGAGGTAACCGACTGCACCGGGATAAATCCCTGGCAAGGCGAGGTTGACTACGGGATCGAGAATGCCAATATTGCCCAGAGCAAGGCAGATGAGATAATAAATTCCCTGGGCTGCCGGATGGGCTACAGTAATCTGAGGATTGACACCTCCTCAGGGGAGGTAATAGAGATAGGCAGCCCTCCGGAAGAGGAGAAGTCAGAAACCGGGGCTCCCCTCTCAATCACAATAGATGCCCCGGGACGGGAGGTGGATGAAAAGTGGTGCTCCATTCCCGGAGAGGAGAACAGGACGGAACTGGAGATCTCGTTCGGGCCGACGACGGGTAATCGGTATGTTGCGGTAAAATTTCCCTGGCAGTTTGAAAAGATCATATACAGCCCGGCGCTCGAGGACGAAAAGGTGGTAGAGCACCCAATGGAAGATTTTGTTTTTGACCGCTTCGCCCTCGCTCTCGCAAACGGACTGATAGGCCTGGGGGAAGACCTCTTTCTAATAAAACACTGCCAGAGCGTC
>JAUWWP010000520.1 GCA_030616835.1 Deltaproteobacteria bacterium
ACATTCCGTGCTAGTTTTCCATATTCCTTGAGGGTTGTCTCAATGTTCGAGCTGAGTGGTGCAACCTCTTCGTCAATATTTCGCACCAGCTTTCGAACTTCTTCCAGCGTCTGGTTCAATGAGCCGGACATTTTCTGCATTTCCGGGGCATTGATAGCCTTATCGATTCCCTCAATTGCAGACAGCAATTTTTCCAAGATCTGCTCGACGGGAATCTTCTCGATTTTCTTGGCCCACTCCTCCACGCCGGATGGTATCGTCGGAATCTCGGGAACCGTGCCGTCGCTAACGAACTTAAGCGGCTTGTCCGGATGAAAATCCAGCTCTATCATCATCTGACCGGTAACTATGCTTTTCATCTGGAGCTTGGCCCTGAGGCCGCGTCCTACGAATATTTTAACTGTTTCAACTGGGGAACCTTTGCGTCCCGCCCTTTCGGGCTTCGTAACCCGGTCCGGCTCGATCTCGATGAACACCGGAATTTGTATAGACAGGTCATCGGGATTGGCGTCTAACCGGATGTTGGTTACCGAGCCGACTTTAACCCCGCGAAACACCACGGGAGCTCCAACATCCAATCCCTTCACGGAACCATCGAAGTACATAACAAAGGTTACCCTTTCGGACAGAAACCGGCCGGAGCCAAAGATTAGAACTCCTGCAACGATCAGAACGACCGCTCCCACCAAAAAGCCGCCGATCAAGGTCTTATTTGCCTGCTTGCTCATAATCCAACTCCATCCTCTTGTTCGCTCATCATTATGTCACGATATACCCATTAACACTGGGCTATTTTCCGCGTGTCTCGCCTCCCTCACCACGGGTTAGAAATTCACGAATCTTTGGATCACGGGAGTCGGCCAATAGCTTTTTGGGATCCCCGCCGGCGATCATGGTCCTGGTATCCGGATCCAGAAAGACCGAGTTGTTCCCGATGGCGAAGATGCTGGCAAGTTCATGGGTTACCACCACCACGGTGGCACCAAGGCTCGCCCGCAGTTCAAGAATCAGGTCATCCAGCAGCCGGGCACTGACCGGATCCAATCCGGCCGAAGGCTCATCAAAAAAAAGAATTTCAGGATCCAGAGCCATTGCCCGCGCCAGGGCGGCTCGTTTTGCCATTCCTCCACTGATTTCCGAGGGATAGAACTCCTCGAAGCCCGCCAGACCCACCAGTGAAAGCTTCAGGGAAACCAATTCTTGAATGTGGCCTGGCTTTAAATCGGTGTAAGTCTCCAGCGGTAAGGCCACATTCTCCTCCAGAGTCATGGAACTCCACAGGGCTCCGTACTGGTAAAGGATACCGGTACGCCTCATAATGCGCTCGCGCACGACAGGATCAGCCTCCCATAAACTTGTATCACCGAACAAGATCTTTCCCCGGGCAGGCACCTTAAGGCCAACCATCAACTTCATAAGGGTGCTCTTTCCGCAACCGCTCCCACCCATAATAATGAAAATGTCGCCCCGATTGATCGTGAAATTGAGGTCTCGCATGAGCACAAAACTGCCGTAGGCCATGGTAACATCACGGACCGTAATATGGGCCTCTTTTTCAACCATGCTTTTCCCCACAACTTTGGTACCAATTCGGATACAATAAGGCTAACCTTGCAATGCGCCTATCTAAGCGCAACATTTTTCTTATAAAATAAACCTCGGATCCAAAAACCAGGGTCAAATGCCCAAAACATTACATATAAGGGTTATGATCGCCGTTGCTACGATGATACTGACAATTCCGGTCACTACAGCCGAGGTGGCTGCCTCACCTACGGCCGAGGCGCTGCGCCGGCACTGCATGCCCCTGAGACACCCGGCCACCGCCACCAGCACCCCGAAGACAACGCTTTGAAAGAGCCCCACCCAGAAGTGGGTCAAGCTGACCGATGCTTTTGTCATGTTATAGTACTCCACTACGCTTAGATCCAGCATGCCAACCCCAACGATCATCCCCCCCAGAATGCCCATCAAGTCCGCATAGAGGCACAGCAGGGGCATCATCACGGCAAGGGCCACCATCCTCGGCAGTACCAGAAATTCCATGGGTG
>JAUWWP010000535.1 GCA_030616835.1 Deltaproteobacteria bacterium
AATAGTCTCCGGTAAGGACTTGAAGCTAATAGTAATGCCTAAGGGTTTTGGCAGCGAGAATATGAGCCGGGTGGTGTTGTTTGCTCCCGCTGTCGGCATCGAAGGAGTAAAAAAATTTGTTGTGCAGAGAGTAAAGGAAGCGGGGCCAAATCCCTGCCCTCCCATAATAGTCGGGGTTGGTATCGGAGGCACTTTTGAGAAAGCCGCTATAATTGCTAAAAAAGCCTTGCTCCGTCCCCTGACTAAAAGACATCCGAACCCTGTTGTTGCTCAGCTCGAAGTTGAACTACTCGATGAGATCAACAAGCTTGGCATCGGTCCCCAGGGGCTAGGGGGAACAGTTACTGCTCTGGATGTTCATATTGAAACCTTTCCCACCCACATCGGCAGCCTTCCGGTAGCTGTAAATATCCAATGCCACTGCGCACGGCATAAGACAGTAATATTTTAAAATAGTATCAAAAAAAGGAGCCTGGAAATGGAAAGAATAATTTCCATAGAAACTCCACTCACTGATGAACTGATCGAAACCCTCAAATCAGGCGACAGGGTGTTAATCAGTGGAATAATTTATTCGGCCCGGGACGCGGCTCATAAACGCCTTGTTGAGCTGATTGAGAAGGGGGAGAAACTCCCCCTTGATATAAAAGGGCAGATCATATATTACGTCGGACCCACGCCGGCAAGACCCGGTCAGGTCATAGGCTCGGCAGGACCAACCACAAGTTACCGGATGGACCCCTACACTCCGGCCCTTCTGCAAACAGGCCTGAAAGGTATGATCGGCAAGGGCTCCAGGGGAGGGGAAGTCATCGAGACCATGAAAATCTATAAGGCAGTCTATTTTGCAGCAACTGGCGGGGCAGGTGCTCTTATTTCCGGAAAGATCATAAAAAGTGAAATCGTTGCTTATGAAGATCTGGGAACAGAGGCTATCCGTAAAATGGAGGTCAAGGATTTCCCTGCTATTGTAGTCAACGATATCTATGGTAATGATCTATACAAACAGGGTATAAAAACCTACCAGGAGGTATAATCTTTGCTAAGAATTGTAGATGCAGACGATCCTGTAATGAAAGAAAGGATTACTGCTTTTCTTGAAGGCTTCGGGTTTTGTTATGAAGATAATATCGAACTTTCCGCCGTTTTAGAAAAGCGAGGGAAAATTGTCGGTACGGGTTCAATCAGTGGCGAGATCCTCAAAGCTATCGCAATTGTTCCGGATTTACAGGGAGAGGGGCTCCTGGCAAAGATAGTAACCCTATTAATAAAGGAAGAGTTGAAAAGGAATAGGGATCCAATATTCGTACTCACCAAACCAGAGGAAGCAGTAAAATTTCAATCCCTGGGTTTTCGTGAATTGATTTCTATAAAACCCGATATTTCTCTGCTTGAGTTCGGATCTAACGGAATTGACAGCTACCTGGCAGGATTAAAGCAATCTAAGAAGAAGAATATTGCATGCGCAGCATCAATTGTGGTTAACTGCAATCCTTTTACCATGGGACACCGCTTCTTAATCGAAAAAGCTTCATTAGAGAATGATTGGATCTATATTTTTGTGGTCGCAGAAGACAAATCACTTTTCCCGACTTTGGTAAGATATCAACTGGTGAAAGAGGGAACCAGGGGCTTAAAAAACGTATCTGTTCTGGATGGGGGGAGTTATATTATTTCTTCCGCTACCTTTCCTGCATATTTCACCCGAAATTAGGATTTAGCAAAAGTTCAGGGCCTACTTGATGCTGAATTGTTTGCAGCCTATATTGCACCGGCCATGGACATAAAAAAGAGATATGTGGGAACTGAACCTTACTGCGAATCCACACTTCAATATAACCAGGCCCTGAAGAGTATTTTGCCTCAGAATGGTGTCGATTTAATAGAGGTAAAGCGCAG
>JAUWWP010000563.1 GCA_030616835.1 Deltaproteobacteria bacterium
CGAAGAAGACAGCCTCTTTACCTTCCTGCCAGTCATGAATCCTTTTGACCAAGGGGGAGAAGATCTCCTCCGGAGCGTTGGGATCGAGGGAGGGGCGGATATCCTGATGGGAAAAAGTATTAAAAGAGAATAAACGAGGTTCTTCCTGAGAAAAGGGATGGACCTCTAATTCCTCGAAGAAGACCCTCGGATAGTTAGCAGAGTTGGATCGAAGCCTATCCGGGGAGAGATAAAGTTGCCCGGGAGGAGGCACCAGGAGGGCTCGCCGGCGGGCCTTAGAATAATTCTGCTTGATCTCGTCCCAGAATTCCCCGGCTACCCTTTCGATCTCAAGGTAGTCTTCGAGGATGAAAGTAGCTTCCTGCGGTAGGTAGTCAGAGAGGGTAGCCAGGTTTGAGTAGAAGAAAGGCAGGAGGGACTCAATCCCCGGGAAATACTGGAATCGATTGATAATCTCCAGCATCTCCTCCCGCTGAGCCTTGGGATAACCGGTCTCATTGGCCCGGAGCCTGATCCTTTTCCCGGCAAGTCCTCGGTTTGGTTCCCTCAGGATGATCTCCCTTACCGGCAGGATAACCGCTTCCGGGAGCTCTCTGGTCGATCTTTGATTCTCGGGGTCGAACAGGCGAATGGATTCCACGGTATCCCCGAATAGCTCCAGGCGCAGCGGCAGATGGTAAAGGGGAGGAAAGATATCGATGATCCCTCCCCGGAGGCTGAAATCGCCCGGATCCTCTACCAGGGGAAGTCTCTGATACCCGGTCTCGTTCAAGAAGTTGAGCAGTTCATCCCGAGGTAGCTCCTCTCCCAGGCGAACCCAGTGAATACTATCTAGCAAGCTCTGAGGCGGAATAACCTTAGTGAGCAGGGCCTTAAGCGGGATAATCAGAAGGAAAGGAGAGTCCTTCTGGGAAAGAAGGTGAAAAAGGCACTCCAGCCTCTGGCCAATTATCTCCAGAGGGGGGGAGACCTGCTGAAATGGTAGGGTGCCCCAGGATGGGTAGAGAAGGGTCTCCGAGCTTCTGGAATGATCCGGGGGAATAGGCTCCTCAGCAGAGCCAAGAAAAAAATTGAGATCATCGTAGAGCCTCTCTGCCCCCCTCGAAGAGGGGGTGATAATTACCAGGTTCTTCTTTGTTTTTTTATAGATCTTTGAGATTAAATATGCCCGGGCCGAGCCTTTTAATCCGGAGATGCGGATCCCCTCAGACCCCTGTAGTAGGGGCAATTCATGAATTGCCCCTACCAATGATTCAACAGATGGATCAACCTCCAGAATATTCTCTTTGGCTATCTCTTCGACTTCCATTGTTCATAAATATAACACATAAACTTGGAATAGTTAACAAATCCCAATGACAAAAGCCCAAATCAATTTGCCCTGAGCCCTGCTTTAGCCTAGCTAAAGCAGGGTCGAAGGATTTGAAATAATCTTTCTTCACTTATAACTACTCCTCTTCTCTTAGCCCCTGATATTATTCAACTTTTTATAATTAATTAGGAAATTGTAGGGGAAGTCCATCGCAAAAAAAACATTCATTTAAACAATTTTTATTTAAAAATTTAAAAAAGTATCCCGGTTCTCCTTAATATTTTATAAAAATTTTATTATATATTAAAAA
>JAUWWP010000515.1 GCA_030616835.1 Deltaproteobacteria bacterium
GGCGCTTCGGGCATCGGCCGGGCACTCGGGGAAGAATTGTCCCGCCGTAGTGCGCTGGTGATCCTGGTTGATGTGAACACTAAACTACTCAAGGAAGTCGCCAACTCAATAACGAAAGCAGGCGGGAGCGCGAAAGCGGTAATACTTGATGTTTCCGATTTCGAAGAGGTTAAGAAGCTGGTGGACGATACCGTGGCCCAATACGGCCGGTTGGATTACATCTTTAACAACGCAGGCATTGCCGTCGCCGGCGAAGCTCGAGACTATTCCTACGATGACTGGCGCAGGGTCATTGATGTGAATCTTTATGGTGTTGTCAATGGCGTTGCTGCTGCCTACCCGATTATGGTAAAGCAAGGTTTCGGGCATATCATAAACACCGCATCTTTAGCGGGGCTGACCCCCGCTGCGGGGGAAATTTCCTACACCGCAAGCAAGTACGGTATAGTGGGGCTCTCCAATGTACTGCGAGTGGAGGGCGCGGGGCTTGGGGTGAAGGTCAGTGTGGTTTGCCCCGGATTTATTAAGACGCCGATCTTTTATACCACCAAGTTTATCAAACTCGACCGCGAAAAATTGCTCGAATTGATACCCAAAGGCATAACCATAACCCCCGAGAAATGCGCCCGGGCGATTTTGCGCGGTGTCAAAAGTAATAAGGCGACCATCGTGGTAACGCTTCTGGCCAAGTTGTCTTGGCTGCTACAACGAATCAGTCCTGGATTAATGCTCTGGATGGGGAGACAAGCTGTAAAGAAAATGCGGGAGGTGCGGATCGAAGATTAACTTAAGGGTTCACCCATTCTCCGTAGAAGAACTACTAATTCGGACTCTCAAGAGGCGGATCAAGGTCTTTTTCAGATAGAACAGGGTAGTTAGATTATGGATGAGCTGAAGTGTTAAGGACACGATTAAGGGCAGCAAGGTGGTGCTCAACTGCACCGGGCCCTTAAGTAAGTTTATGTGAATAGAACTAAAACATAAGCCTTGAAAAGTTCTTCAGGACAATTTCTATAAGCTCCGGATCGAACTGGTAACCAGCATTCTTTTCGAGTTCTTTTTGTATCTTTTCTCTGGAGAGTCTTCCTCGGTAAGGTCTTTCTACACTCATGGCGTCAATGCCATCGGCAATCGCTAAAATCCTTGCCTTCAGGGGTATCTCATCTTTTTCTTTATGTTCAGGATAGCCTTTGCCGTCCCATCGTTCATGATGGTATCTCACACACTCTATCCCATCTTTTAACAGGGGTGACTTTTTGAGTATGACCATGGCATCTTCAGGGTGCCTGCGGATTACTTCGATCTCTTCCGGGCTCAGGCTTTCTTTTTTGCTAAGGATATGTTCAGGAGTATTTATTTTACCTATATCATGCAAAAGCGCAGAACCTTCGATAACAAAGCACTCCTCCTCTTCTAAGCCCAACATTTTAGCAATCCTTACTGCCCTCTTTGCTACCCTATTTGAATGCTCGGCAGTGTAGCCATCCAAAATTGATATGTTGTCATTAAAGAATTGGGCAAGACCGCTCAGCAACCTGAATATATCGGTCCATTTGCCCCCGAGAACAGGGTGCTCCTCCGTCAGGTATCCTTCCAGGGCTGAGAATGTTTTAACTACCAGAATACCCCGTTTTCCAGGATTTGTGCATTCCTCGTTTATTGTGTCCCGAAGGGTATGATAATTCTGATGCAGTGGATCAAAAACCGAATTACCCTTAAGCTTATAGAGCCTTTCGATCTCTCCCTCTACAAAATCCCTTAAACCTTCCAGACCGTAGTTGTGCAAGAGTTCATTATATTTTTCTTTGTTCCTTCGCATCCTGACCTTATCGATCATTAACATTTTTTACCCCCCTCTCATCTCGACAGTTCTCATGTCTTCCTGTCATTCTTTCTCAATCAGCGGCTAAGATTAGCTCGGCCACTCTCTGTCCCGAAAGTAACATTCCTCCAAATATTGGACCCATCCGGGGACCGCCGTAAACAGCATTTGCGGCCATCCCAGCAACATAAAGGCCGGGGTAAATCTCTTTGGTATTCTCAACGATTGTTTTCTCTCCAATCTCGGCCCACATAGGCTTTTCCCCCAGGAGCTCCCCGGTTTCGGTATAAAGCTTTTTCCCGATTTTTCGGGTAATTATCCGGGCAATTTCAGCATCA
>JAUWWP010000457.1 GCA_030616835.1 Deltaproteobacteria bacterium
ACCCACCTTTGCTCGCACAATAGATCGAACCGCCCGGCAGGCCGAACAGGCCAGCAATGCTCGAGATGAAAACCAGATGCCCCTTTGATTCTCTTAAAAATGGTATCCCGGCGCGGGAAAGATAAATGCTTCCCATTAAATTTGTCTGCGCCACCTGAGTGCAAACCTCGGGCTTGAGCGTAGCAAATTTTCCCCGCATCGAAATCCCGGCATTGTTAATCAGGATGTCCAGGCGACCAAAATTCTCAATCGCAGATTGAACCATCCTCTCCGCATCCTCCCACTTCCCAACATCTCCCTTCACTGTAATAACTGAACCACCCATCTCAATTAATTTGGCTTTTGAATCCTCCAGCCGCTTTTCACCTCTTGCGCTGATCACCACATTTGCCCCCCTTTTAACCATCTCCCGGGCGGTGGCAAAGCCTACTCCCCGGCTCCCTCCGCTGATCAGAGCAACCTTGTTCTGAAAATAATCTTTTTTCACCTTACTTAATATGGCCGAATTCCTTCAAACTCTGATAGGATTCCTCAAATGCCCTTTCGATCGGGGTCTGGGGCATTCCCAGCTCCTTCACCGCCCTGGCTGGACTGTAATAAGTGCCCAGACAGGAATTCCGGGCCATTTTAAGGTTAAAAAGCGCGGGTTTTCCGGAAATTTCTCCATAAACCGAGCCAACCAGGCCTGCAAAAAGCACGAGGGATTTGGGAAGCTGATATCGAGGCGGTTTAAGTCCGGCAATCCTTGCTACCTTGCTGAAAAACTCTGAATAGGTCAAATTTGCTCCGCCCAGAATATAGGATTCTCCACTTACTCCTCGTTCAAGCGCAGAGACCATGGCTTTGGCAACATCCCGGACATAGACAAAATTTCTCCCTCCCGGAGAGACGAATCTCAGGCCTCGCTTGATATATTGTCGGATTAATTCTCCGGAGCTGGGACGAAAATCATAAGCTCCGAACATAAAAGTTGGAGCAACGATTAGCGCATTTAGCCCTTTATCTGAAATATATTCCCGAACCAGCTTCATCGCCTGATATTTGGATTCCATATAAGCTGTCCCCCGATATACCTTAGGAAAAGAACCCTGCTCATCGCCCGGATGTTCAAGAGGACCAAACTGGAAGGAACTGGCCGAGCCTACAAAAACAAGTCGCTTAACTTGAGCTGAAACACAGGCATCCAGAACTTTTCTCGTTCCTTCCAGATTAACCTTAAAAACCAGCTCCGGATTTGCCCAGAGGTCAGTAATCGCCGCACAGTGAAATACCGCATCGGATCCTTTTACCGTTTCGGCCAGAATGCCATCTGCGGCTAAAAGATCCCCAAAGACCTTTTCCACGGGCAAATCATTCAGGGTCGGGGATTTGCTTCCCGGCTGAATAAAGACCCGCACGGAAAAACCACCGGCAAGAAGCTCCCGAACCAGATTGTTACCCAACAGGCCATCAGCACCAGTTACTAAAACTTTCAATTTTTACCTCAAAATTTCCTTGACCATTCTTAAACCGTTTGATATTCTCAAACTTAACAAAAGTTCTCAAGGAAATCAAGATTCTAAGGAGAAAAAAATGGGATGGGTGAAAACCAAGGAGGAGTTAGATAAATATTTCAAACTGCGGGTGCGGGAGTTCATTGGTGCGAAAATGCTCGGGGTTATGATTGAGACCAGGCCCGAGTTGATAAAATCACTTCTTCCTCCCCCACTTGAGCCAGCAAAGGACCCTCAGGCATTGATCTTCATCGCCGAGTATCCTCAAACCAATCTGGGGCCCGGGTATCGCGAGGCCGCGCTTTTCATTCGTTGCCAGTATCAGGACGAGGAGGGGAGCTACTGCCTGAGTATGCCTGTAGATGCCGAGGCGAGAATGCACAATGGCCGTGATATTTACGGCTTCCCTAAAAAAATGGCTGCCATTCATCTGGAGCGGAAAGACCAGGAGATAGTCGGCTGGGTAGAAAGAGGTGGTATCAGGTTTGTCGAGATCAAGGCGGAGCTTAGCGGCACGCTCCCGGAACTACCCAAGCTGGGCCCAACCTTCTTGTTCAAGGCAATGCCGGCAGCAGATCTAACTCCGGGATTCGACGGCCCGGTTTTTTTAGTCCGCCAGCAAACCGAGATTGAAATGAAGAAATTGGAGATTGGCGGTGCAGAGGTAACGCTTCGGGAATCAAGGCACGACCCCTGGGCGGAGATCGAGGTGGAGAAGGTGATCGTCGCTTATTATCTGGTGAGTAATAACCGGATGCAACCGGGAAAGGTGGTGGCCGAGGTTGACCCGGAGGCCTATCTTCCTTATTCCTTTATGAAGACCGATTTCTTCTCCGGAGAGTGAAACACCCCGCCCACAGGTTTTGTATTCAAAAAAGCCAGGAGAAAAAGATGGTTGACTTTGAGCTAAGTGAAACTCAGCATCAGTTAATCGCAACCGCGCGCGAATTCGCCAAAGAAGTAATCCAGCCTGCCGAGATTGCGCTGGATCGGATTTCAGAGCCAGAAGAGATTTTCAAAAGTGATCTCTTCCGGAAGGTGATGGCTCAGGCTTATCAACTGGGTTTTCACAGGATGGCTCTCCCGGAGAAATTAGGAGGTTTGGGTCTGGACTCCATTACCATCGGGATGG
>JAUWWP010000431.1 GCA_030616835.1 Deltaproteobacteria bacterium
AAATCATATACTTTGTCATTTGAACTTTGGGTTTTGTTTGAACTTTGAGCTTTGACATTTGATATTATCTTACCTACTACCCCCTGCTATTCCCTGGAGTAAAGGCCAGATTAAAAGAATGTCCCGATAGAGAACTCAAAAACACTCGAGTCAATATCCTCACCCGGCTTCCTAAAAGGAAAACCCCACTCAAACCTAAAAGGAGCAATAGGGGTAAACCAGCGAAAACCGAATCCCCAGGCGGCCCGCAAGGGACTCTCAAAGAAATTTTCGCTCTCCCGGTAGGCATTACCTCCGTCAAGAAAAATAACCCCCTTGAGCCCCGCCTCTTTGATTATGGGGAATAGAAACTCTAAATTAAACACCACCTTTTTATTCCCGCCCACAGCAATACTCTGGGTAGAAGAAGTTGGCTCACTCTCTTGGACTAAAATTTTATCCCTCGGGCCCAGTGACCAGTACTGGTAACCCCTTACCGAGTTAATCCCTCCCAGAAAATACCGCTCCGAGAAGGGTAGCTCCCTCTTGGCCAGTCCGTAGCCTGAACTCCCATTAAGCATCAGGACCGTTCCCCAAACTACCGGGAAATACCACCGGGAGGTTAAGGAAAATTTGGTGAAATCAAAATCCCCCTGGAGAAATCCTCCGGCATATTCCACTGAAAATGAGTTGACCGATCCTCTCGAAGGATCAAAGGGATGATCCCTGGAGTCACGAATTATGCTTCCAGTAAGGCTACTGGTAATCCCCTTCTGTTTCTTCGGCATGTCGCTAATCTCAATATCCTCATATCGGTAGGAAATAAAAACCCGGGAGTACTCGGCAACCCGGTATCCCCAGCGAACATTTCCCCCGGCACTTGACCGAGTAAAATCAGTATATGTCCTCTCGGATTTAAACAGATCTAACCCAAAAGACCAGGAACTATCCAGGAAATAGGGCTCATAAAAAGAGAAATTGTAGTTCTGCCTTCTTTTCCCAAACTCTGCAGTCAGGCTTACCCTCTGTCCCAAACCAAAGAAGTTTCCCAGGGAGGTTTGAATCATTCCGACAAATCGATCGACTGAGCTGTAGCCGAAACCAGCAGATAAGGTTCCGGTATGTCCTTCTTTTACTTCAACCTTAGCATCCAGCATGTTTTCCTTTTCGCTGGGTTCGGTACTAAGGTTCACCTCTTCAAAGAAGCCAGTGGCATAAACTCTTTGCCGGCTTTTTCTTAAACCAGAGCCACTGAACAGTTGTCCCTCCTTTATTCGGAGTTCCCGGCGGATCACCTTATCCCGGGTTTTAGTATTACCGATAATCTTTATATTATCAAAATATATTAACTTCCCCTTCTCAATCTCAAAGGCGAGATCAACCCGCCTTCTCTGCTCATCGATCTTGGTCAGGGGACTGATATTGGCGAAAGCATAACCCAGGTTAGCATATCTATCAGTTAGCCTGAAGATGTCTTCACTTATCTGGGAACGGTTGAAAATTTCTCCTTCCTTCGTTTTTAACCTCCGGAGAAGCTTTCCCTCTTCAAAGATAAGATCTCCCTTCAGCTCTATTCTTCCCACCCGGAACTGTTCACCTTCTTCCAGCTTAAGGGCGATGTATATCCACCTCTTATCCGGTGAAAGCGAGATGAGGGGAGGATCTATTTTGAACTGGATGTAGCCATTGTTATAATAATGGCCGGTAATCTTGGTAATGTCTCTTTCTAAGGTCTCCTCCTTAAAAATTCCTCGGGAACTCACCCAGGAGAGATAGCTGCTTTGTTTTGTGTCCATTATGCTTCTCAGTTCTTTAGCGCTAAATGCCTTATTCCCTATGAAGTTAATCCGTTTAACCTTAACCTCTTGATTCTCCTCGATCCTGAACTCAACTATCACCTCGCCTCTTTCCAGTGGCTTCAGGGAATAATTCACTTCGGCAAGGTAAAATCCCTTATCAGCATACAGATTCTTTATCTTCTTACAACTTTCCTGCAAGGTTTTTCGATCCAGGACTGACCGGGGCTTGATCTCAAAAAGCTCACGAAGCTCATCTTCTCCCAGCTTTTTGTTGCCCGAGATTTTGACTTCTTTAACCAGTGGCAACTCTTCTACTATAAAAGTAATGACTACTCCTTCTGGCCTCTCCTCTAAATCTACCTGAACATCGCTGAACCAGCCAAGCTTATAGATATTCTTGATATCATCGCGTACCTGAGATTGTGAAAAGAGCTCTCCCTTCTTAGTCCCCAGGTTGACCCTGATGGCCTCTTCTTCGATACGTTGATTCCCGCTTACCAAAATGTCAATTACCTCCTGCTGAGCACCCATTGCGACACCGTTCAGGATCCAGTAGGATAGTAAAAGCAGCCGGGTTTTCTTCCACATCAGAACGAACTTCCTTCTCCCCTACATTAACTTACTACCTTTCCTTCCCTTAAACGGATACATCGGGACATCTTATTGGTCAGGCGTTCATTATGAGTGACAATTAGTAGGGTAATTCCCTTTTCTCGATTAAACCTTAGCAGAAGTTTTTCGATCCCCTCACCGGTCCTGGAATCTAAATTCCCGGTGGGCTCATCGGCCAGGATCAGCGGAGGATCTAAGATCAGCGAGCGGGCAACCGCTACCCGCTGCTGTTCTCCACCGGAGAGCTCTCCTGGCCTGTGGGTGAATCTGTCTTCCAGTCCTACCTCCCGCAATATCGCCTCCGCTTTCATAATTGCCTCCTCCCGGCTCATCCCCTGGATTAAAGCAGGCATCATTGTGTTTTCCAAAGCACTGAACTCCGGCAAGAGATGATGGAACTGAAAGACAAAACCGATGGTGCGATTTCTGAATTCAGC
>JAUWWP010000470.1 GCA_030616835.1 Deltaproteobacteria bacterium
AAGGGAAAATTCCTTCGTGTAATTCGTGAAATTCGTGGTTGATTTCGTGTAATTCGTGAAATTCGTGGTTCAAATCCCCAAAGGGAAAATTTCTTCGTGTAATTCGTGAAATTCGTGGTTCAAATCCCCAAAGGGAAAATTCCTTCGTGTAATTCGTGAAATTCGTGGTTCAAATCCCTTCCTAAATTAACCGAAATTTTATCCATTAATCAAATCCCAATGACCAAATCCCAAAAGGGAAAATTCCTTCGTGTAATTCGTGAAATTCGTGGTTCAAATCCCTGCAACTCCCTGCTATTCCCTGAAGTAAATGAATTTTTCACTTCACTTTCACCCATCCGTCCCTGTTTCCTTTAACGGGAATCGGCTTAATTCCGGTATCCACCATGCCCACCGCTTGCAGGCTCAATCTGCTCCTTCCTTTCCCGACTACTTTGAAAGTAATCCTGGCAACATTAATTGTTCCCGCCGGGGTCGTGTACCCGGTTCTTCCGTTGTTAATCCCATTAAAAGGCGCCACCGCCAGATCTTGGCTTAAATAAGGGAGGCCGGTATTTATCACCGGCTTTCCAAACTCCGCGGCCTCTCCCCCGGAGGCGCCTGTCAATTTAATCACCTCAGGATTATAGAAGACTCTCATATCATAGCCCCCCAGATTAGGGCCCTCCTCAGGCAGGTAAACATAGACTCCCATACTAATTTGAGTGCATCCACTGCAAGTAATCGTTCGAGGCTCGATACCTATTACACACTTTCCTTCTTTCTCTCCTTCCTCCTCTTCCTTTACCTCTTCCTTTACCCTTACTTTCCTTTCACCTACCTCCTTTTCCCCTACTACTACCTCCTTTCCGGGCAATTCATGCTTCAGGCTCCGCATGAGAACTCTTACCAAGCCTTCGGGAGCGTAAGCGAAAACCTCTTCTTTTTCCTTCTTAGCTATCCCCAGCGCCACTTCCTCCCTTTTACCCTCTTCCTGTTCGATCCCTGCCTCTTCTGCCTCCGCTACTACCTCCGGCCTTTCTTCCTTACCTGTCTGCGTGCTACTACGCACAGGCTGGGCCGTTAATTTGCCCCCCCCGAACCTTATACTGAACCTGCTTTTGGCTTGAGCCAGGGTTTTTTCTTCGTAACTTAGCTCTGCATAAAGGGTATTGCGCCCGGGCCGGGCAGCCGCCCACCCCTTGGCATACTCACCCACCACCTCCATATTCGGGGTAATATCTATGTCGTTTAATCTCACAATCAGGGATGTCTCTTTCCTATTCGCCTTAACCGGACTGAAGCGGACATCAACCTCAACAATCCCCGCCGCCTGCGAAACGATCGAGCCATCAGCCGGGGAAATTATGGTAATCTCTCCCCTCTGCGCTTCCTTTTCCACTACCTGGGTGAAAAAGTAATAACCTACCCCCAGTAGACCTATCACCGTTAGCAGCAAAAAGATATTTCTGGTTTTCTTCATCCTACATTAATAAAATGTAGCGGCTTGATGAATCAAGCCCAATATTTATCGGGTTCAATAAATTGAACCCCTGCATTAACCATTAATTGGGTTAAGAGAGGAAAGCCAGAAGACTCATCCGAGCCTTCTGGCGTAAAATTTACCCGCTCCCCTCTTTTATTATTCTGCGAAAAAGGTCCTTGACTTACGGGACGATCTCCACTGTCAGGCACCGCCGCGGCGTCGTTAGCAGAGCCGCTGGAATCCCACTACAATCCGGAGGCCCACCACTGGTAGTATAGTCTCTGACACCAGTAACACAAATGATAGTCGGGCCCGTGAGCCCTCCCGCAGTGAAATTGGCCACGCAGAGCGGGATGTCCCCCCCAACTGGCGCGACACAAGTCGAAACCCCATTATTATACGCCCAGACAAACGAATATACCGGAGGATTAGTCCCAAAACACTCAGAACAGGAGTTATCAAATTCGGGGGTTGGACCCGGGATGATGGAGTTAATCGTCAGCAGGCCCGAATCGTACCCGACAGTAAAGTCATAAGATCCCAGGCTTGAGGGTGAGATCACTCCCGGTGAGGTCATGGGTGTCCCATAGATCATAACATCAAAGTTCTGACCAGTACCAACGGTAATGGTATCGGTCAGCGGCCCCGAAGGAACTCCTACCAGCACCGCATAGATCGGAACAGACACTACATTCACCGTTATCTGATGGCTCCCGACATTGCCGCAGTTATCCGTCCCGGTGGCGGTAATAACTATCGAAGGAACAGTAACCCCGGTCAGAACCACCGACCAGTTACCCGCAACCACCGGGGAACTATAGGGCTCTCCAACGAGACCCTGATCGGTAGTAACCGCAACCGTGGGGATATCAGGAGTATCCGCAGTCCCGATAACCGTTACATTGCCTGCGTCTCTGGTCGCTCCATTCGTCGGATCGGTGATGGTCACCGTCGCCGCCGTGTCCACCGTGATCGCCACCGAGGCCGAACCAGTATTTAAACAGGCATCGGTAGCCGAACAATCAATCGTATGCGGCCCCTC
>JAUWWP010000169.1 GCA_030616835.1 Deltaproteobacteria bacterium
AACGATGATATAGTCTTTAAGGCGTCAACAACTCCCTCGATGGCGCTGCCCCCGGCCGCAACTTTCTCCCGGCCACCCTCCGCAATCCTGGTACTCTTCATGGTTGCTTCCTGAATGGTCTCGACCAAGGCCCTGATCTCCTTAGTTGCATCCCTCGCCTTGATCGCCAGTGTCCGGGTGGACATGGCAACCACCGAAAACCGGCGTCCTTCGGCACCCGCTCCCGCTGCTTCCAGCGTAGCGTTTATAGCCAGAAGCTCGGTCTGCTCCGCGACTTTCTCCATCAACTCGACGATCCGGTAGGTCTCCTTGAAGCGGTCCTCGAGCATGACCATAGCATCCCTGATGGCGTCAACCTGTTCCGTAATCCCCTGGAAGTCGGTCTGCGCCTGGTCGAGCTTGCTCTGGCCGTCGTGACATGCGTTAAGGGTCTTGGAGGCCACATCATCCACCATCTTAGCCCGCTCTGTGATCTCCCTGGCAATAACCGTCATCTCCTCAACAGTGCTGGAGGTCTCTTGAACCGCAGAGGCCTGCTTGGTGGCTCCGCTCAATTGCTCAGCACTCACTGAGAGCACGGTATTGACCGTCTCGTCCATACCCATAATCCCGTAGCGGAGGGTATTCAATATTGATTCCGCGGCCTTCATCTGCCCAACAATGGTCTCCTTCATCTGGTTGAAGATTCCTCCCAGCTCAGCTAACTCATCGTTGCTGACGAGGCGGACCGGCTCGTCATAATGCCCTCGCCTTACCTGCTCGGCAACGGTCTGGAGAATGCGGATCGGCTTCGTTGTTTCCCGGGCAGCAGCAAAAGCAATGATCAGGCCTAACCCCGAACCAATCAGCATGAGGGCGAAGTAAAAGGTCTTGAGGCTCCCCATTCGTGATTTAAAGTATTGGGAAGATCTGATCGCCGGGTCGTTGTAATGCTCGATCTCGTCCACAAGCCCGGCGGCGACCGAGGGAGGCAGGGCCTGTTCCATCTTTTCCATGTTTTTGAGCACAGTATTGGTCTGGCTGTAACTTACGATCATGGTGTAACCGGTGATACCTACCACCATGACAATCACGATCATAATTAACTTCACTTGCAGCGATAGCCTAAGTCCCGCGGTCCGGGCGGCATCGCGATCGGGGATCAGAGCCATGGTTCGCTGGACCACCGGCTCCACTATCCAATTGGAGCCATAAATGGCCATGGGGATCGTCAGGAGACCGGCGATAACACCCGCGAGAAACCCGTAAATCCAGAGATACAGCGGCCATTCAAGAATCCGGGCGGCTATCAAGACCCCGAAAGTCCCGCCTAAAATGTAAGCCGGGAAAGAAAGTGCAGGCAGGAAATAGGCGAGGTTCACGCACCGATCCTGAGCAGAAAGCACTTCTGCCTCACTCAGCTCCTCACCTTTCTCATCGGCTTCCAGGAAAACATGAATGGGACGGGAATAAACATAAACAATCGCAACATAAATGCTAATAAGAATGATCTCGACTGGTATGGGGTAAATAAGCATAAGCTTTAAATCATGGAGTGCGGCATCCATCACATAGTAGATCAGAAGCTCTATTCCCAAAATGTGGAAATAGACAATTATCAGGATCATGCTCAGCATCCGACCAAAGAATCTGCGTTTACTCATTTCAAGTCACATATTTTATTAATAAAAAGAGTGTAGGGGCTTGATTTTCAGCCTTCGTAGTCCGCCTCAGGCGGACGAAGTAGGCCATCAAGCCCAATCCGCCTGAAGCTACGGCGGATTTGAACCCCTACATTTACGCATTATTTGGGATTAATATCATACCTCCACTACACCTAATCTTATTCCTCCCGGCACAACTCTCTTATATCATAAATAACCTAACTTAATCAACTGAGCTAATGGAACTATGTCCCCTTTTAACCTCAGGGTGACTGAGAATGGTGGTTTTTCAAAAACTCGATCGCCGAAGCCCGCATAAGTAAAGGATTTTATTTTTCAGAAATGTCCGAAATTTGAATTTTCGGTCACCCTGTTGAGACCTGAACCCTTTTTCCTATCTTCAAATTTCAACAGGAGGAGGCATTGACAGTGCCTTGGTTTCATAGTATGTTGTTATTACATATACTAAAAAAGGAGGTATCTTCCCATGGCACGAATCGAGACTGATGTAATCGTGGTCGGCTCGGGACCGGGCGGAGCCACACTGGCGCGGGAGCTGGCCCTTAAGGGACGGGAGGTGATCCTGGTGGAGCGGGGTCGGTGGCATAAGTGGTCGGTGGGTCGGCTGAGCTCGTTGTTCACCATAAATAAAATGGTCCGATCCAAGGAGGGCGGTCTGATGTCCCGGGGCATCACTGTGGGTGGATCATCAGTGGTCTACAACGGCAATGCCTATGATCCTCCGACCTGGCTTGCTTCGGAGGTGGGGATTGATCTCTCCGAGGAGGTGGCCGAGACCAAGTCTGAGATCGGGATCCGTCCCCTGCCCGAGGACTTCTGTAAGGGTTGGAGTGCCACTCAGCGCCTGGTGGAGGCGGCTGCCGATCTGGACATCGCTCTTACTCCCCAGCAGAAGTTCATTAATCCAGAGAAATGTGACCCTCGCTGTGACGACTGTATGCTGGGCTGTCGTCGCGGAGCCAAGTGGACGGCGCGCGAGTATATTGAGGAGGCTAAGGCGCACGGTGCCCGGGTGTTGACGAGGGCAATGGTGGAGCGGGTGATCATTGAGGATGGTCATGCTAAAGGGGTGAAGCTCCGAGGGCCGGATGGCGCGGATGAGATCCGGGCGGAGAAGGTGGTGCTCTCAGCAGGAGGGATCGGCACTCCGATAATCCTTCTCCACTCCGGGGTCGAGGGGGCCGGGGAAGGCTTCTTCATTGATCCCATGAATGTGGTCGTAGCCGTGGGAAAGTATCGCGGCCCTGACCACGAGATGACTTTTTCATATGCCTCCGAGGAGTTCGTGGAATCGGAGGGCTACCTGGTCGGCAACTTGGGCTCGCGAGTGTTGTCCGGAAATAAGTTGATGCACCTGCTTTCATTACGGGGGCTTTTACGGCCGCATCAGCTACCGCGCATGATGGGCGTGTTCACTAAGATCGGCGACACCCCCGGGGGCCGCATCCATGCGGACGGTACCATTGAAAAGCCCTACTCGCCTGAGGACCAGGAAAAGTTCCGGAAAGGCACTGAGACGTGCAAGAAAATTCTCCTTAAGGCCGGGGCTGACCCCGATTCCTTCACCGTAGCCCACAACATCGGGGGGCATCCCGGAGGCACCGCGGCCATCGGCAAGGTAGTAGGTAAAGATCTCCAGGCCTACGCGGCAAAGAACCTCTATGTTTGTGATGCCTCCGTGTTCCCTCGCTCTCCCGGCCGGCCGCCCACACTAACCATTATCGCCCTATCTAAGCACATGGCGAAAGAGATTTAAGGATCAAAGGAGAGATACATGAGCACTCAATTTCAACCTCTTCAAACCCTTCGCGGGCTCTTTCGCGGGGGAAAAGGACCTGAAGGGATCGAGGCGGAGGAGGAACTTCAGCCTCTTCAATACATCCGCGAGCTCTACGAGAAGCGGCTCAAAAGGGGTAGCGATAAAGAGGAGAAGGGCCCAAGAGCCTTGCGGCGGCAGCTCCTCATGGTCCGGGCCTTTGGCAAGCTCATGAAGCCTCTGCTTCGCTTCGAGAACCTGTTCACCTTTGAACAACGGATAGGCATCGAGATGATTGCGAGCCAGTCCTTGACCCTAAATGTGCTCTGGGCGATGCATCCGGGCCATCTTGCTCTCAGGCGGTACATAAAGGAGGTGTTGGATTGCGTGGACCGCCATGAGCGGCCGTTGGTCTGGCTGGAGTGGTGCATATCCCCGGACCTTATCCTCGCCTTCGATGCCCAGCCCTTCTGTACCGAGGGCCTGGTGGCGTTGCTCTACCCCCTGGGGCTTAATCCCAACGAGAAGCTGATTGACATCGGAGCAGAAGCCGGGGTGCCGGTGGAGTATTGCTCGGCCGCCCGGAACGCTGTCGGCTCGTATCTTGCTAAACAACTGCCCGAGCCGGACTGCATCGTGACTGTATCTCACCCCTGCGACAGCATGGTATCTTCCTACCAAACGCTCGAGTACCTGTCCAACGCTCCCACTTTCCGGCTGGACACCCCATACTGGGAGGATAAGCGCGGCCTGGACTATTACACCGGGGAGATCCGGAGCTTGATCGCCTTCCTGGAAGAGCACCTCGACCACAAGCTCGACTATGACCGTCTCCGGGAAGTGTTGACCGAGGTCAACAAAACTAATGAGTTGCTCATGGAAATAAACGAGATGTACAAAGCTACGCCCTGTCCGGGTACGATCCTAACGCAAAACATACACTGGCTTTTCCGAGTGATCGGGATGGGAACCCCTGAGGTTACCGAGGCGGCGCGAAGGCTGCACAAGCTCACCCGCGAGCGCCTGGAAGCCGGACGGGGCACGATCAAGAACGAGAAGATCCGGGTGATCTGGTACGATGTGTCTATTGCCTTTTATCCTCTGATACCATGGATGGAAGAGACCTTTGGCGCGGTGGTGGCGATAGACCTGGTGAGCTATATCAATACCCCACCCATTGACACCTCCACTCCCGAGTCCACGATCCGGGGCCTGGCCACTTCCTACATGAATCTGGCCATGGCCCGCCAGTTCCATGGAACCTTGGATTTATTCCACCGGGACCTGTACCGGGTGTGCGAGGAGTATAACGGCGACTGCTTTATCTATGCCGGCCATGTCGGATGCAAGCATGGATGGGCAAGCGTGCGCCTTCTCAAAGATTATATGAAGAAGATCAATATGCCGCTCCTGGTCCTGACCTCGGATATCTTTGACCAGCGCGTGACTAATGCGGATCAGCTCAAGTCAAAAATCGAGGAATTTTTTGTAACTAACGGATTGGTGTGATTATGACTACTTTGGATAAGTTCCGGGAAATAGCGCGCGAGCCTTTCAACGAACACCTGCGGGCCCACAAGGACGGCGGGGGAAAAATTATCGGCGCCTTTTGCTCGTATGTGCCGGAAGAGTTGATCGTGGCGGCGGGTATGGTTCCCTTCCGGATGCGGGCGGTGGGCTCCACCAAGACCACGCTCGGCGACACCTGGTTCTCGAGCTTCAACTGCTCGTATGTCCGCCACCTTTTCGATCTCGCCCTGGAAGGTTCATTCCGCTTCCTGGACGGGCTGGTATTCATCAACGCTTGCGATCATATCCGGCGGATGTGGGATAACTGGAAGGCGGCGCTGGATCATCCCTCCTTTATCCATATGACCGCGGTGCCGCGCAAGAAGGAGCACGGTGCGCTGGGGTGGTATCGGGAGGAGCTCGAGATCCTGAAGCGGGCCCTGGAGGATCACTATGGTATAACCATCACTGACGAGGCGCTTCGGGAGGCCATCCGAAACTCCAACCAGGTACGGCGACTACTTTCCCGGCTCTACGATATGCGAAAGGATGACTCGCCTCCCATAACCGGCGCGGAGACATTGTCCGTGATCATGGCCGGGACCGCTCTTCCCCGAGAGCAGTTTATAAAAATGCTGGACGAGCTTCTCAAAGAGCTTCCCGGCCGGGAGGTCTATCCTCCGGACGCTCCGCGACTCATGCTCCAGTCCGGGTGCCTGGAAGAGATCGAGCACCTCGAGTTGATCGAGGGCCAGGGTAGCGCGGTTGTGGATGACTCGCTCTGCTTCGGGCGGCGCTACTTCGACCGGCTTGTGGACGAGGATCTTGACGATCCAATTCAGGCCCTTGCCGAGCGCTATATGAATCATCTCTCCTGCCCGCGCATCTCCGATGATTTCAAGAACAGGCTGGAGTACATCCGCAGTTCCACCCGGGAGTATCGGCTCGACGGTCTGATCTGCGAGAAGCTAAAGTTCTGTGACCTCTGGGGCGGCGAGGCCTTTATTTTGAGGCAGGAGTCCAAAGCCACCGGTCTTCCGGTTCTCGCCCTCGAGCGCGAGCTCTACGGCGGCGGGGAGGGCCAAGTGAAGACAAGGATCCAGGCCTTCCTCGAACTAATCGGAAAGGTCTGAGATTCGTATGTGGTAGATCGCAGATCTGATATCGCCTTCCACGGTTTACCCCGCTCGCACGGATACAAGATTAAGGGATTGGAATGATTGACGGAAAGCGGTTGTTCGCCGGTATTGATGTTGGGTCGCTAACCGCCGAAGCGGTCATTCTGGACGAGAACGGAGAAATTCGAGACTCGGAGATCATCAGGGTCCGGCCCCGGCCGGAGCAATCGGCGCGGGAGGTGTTCGACAA
>JAUWWP010000140.1 GCA_030616835.1 Deltaproteobacteria bacterium
AGAATCCCCCCTCACCTCCCTTTTTCAAAGGGGGGATCTATGATGAAAACTTATTGGGGAAAGGGCAGGAGGCAGATGTCAATCCCAAATCTTTAGGGATTGCTTCGTCGCTAACGCTCCTCGCAATGACAGTGCTTTTCCCCCTCACCTTTACCCCGATGTCCATCGGGGCAAGCCCTCTCCCCAATGGGGGAGAGGGTAATTGTTGTACCCCCTCCCACTCCTTCGGGACGCTTCGCCCTTCGACAGGCTCAGGACATGGCTCCTCAGGACAGGCAGGGGAAGGAATGTGTTTTCCACCTCATTCAACCCTTATTGCCTTATTCCTCTTCGTCCTTAATCTCTTCCTTCCAGGGGTGGCGGGCCAGGAGAAAGGCGGCGATAAGGGTAATCAAAAGCCAGTCCCAGCCGATCAGAATAAGCGAGGTCCAGGAATAACTTTCGTAGGGTTGGCTGAGCTCCTTAACCAGATCCCCGATTATGATTATCCCGAGGATAATCGGGATAATATAGCGAACCAGGAAATTCCACCAGGTGCCTATCCGGAAGTTAGAAACCTGGTTAACGTACTCCCTAACTTTTTCGGCCCGGAATATCCAGCCCACCAGGATGCATTCCAGCACCCCCACCACCACCAGGCCGTAGTGGCAAAGGAAATGATCCACAATATCCAGCCAGAACAGCCCCCCCCCGGTAGTAAAGACTATCCCCCCGGCAAAGCCCACGACGGAGAGAAAGGTGACTACCTTTTTTCTTCCGAGTCGGAATTTATCCATGATCGCGGCGGTAAAGGCTTCCATGATTGAGACCGAGGAGCTGAGCCCGGCTACCACCAGGCAGAGGAAGAAGATAGCACCGAACATCTTTCCCAGGGCCGGGAGAATACTGATAGCCTTGGGATAGGCCACGAAGGCCAATCCGATACTCTGGGTTACTACCTTCTCAATCGGTTCCCCGGTTTTGGCTGACATATATCCCAGGGTAGCGAACACGGCAAACCCGGCAAAAAATGAGTAAAGGCAATTGGCGCAAGAAGTGATAAAGGCGTTGGCAGTAATATCCGATTTTTTCGGAAGATAACTGGCATAGGCGATCATGATCCCGAAACCCAGGCTCAGGGTGAAGAAGATCTGGCTGTAGGCATCGATCCAGACCTTGGGGTGACTGAGCTTCTCGAAGTCGGGCTTGAGGTAGGAAATAATCCCGGCGCGCGCCCCTTCCAGATTAATACTCCAGAATACCAGGATTGCCGTCAGGATGAAGAGAAGGGGCATAAAGACCTTGTTGGCGATCTCGATTCCCTTCTGCACCCCCCGATAAACAATGAGCCAGTTAAAGAACCAGATAATCAGGAGACCGAAAATGATAGGACTACGGATGTTCCCCACTTCCCCGGGCCCTGAGGTCTTGCCCAGAAAACTATTAAAGAAGAAATTGTCTGGATCTGCTCCCCATTCAAGGTTGAAGGAATAAACGAAGTAATTCAGGCACCAGGAGATGATAACGCTGTAATAAAGGACGATCCCGAACATCACAAACATTACCGACCACCATCCCAGCCACTCCCAGCGCCGGCTGATCTTAAAGAAGCTTAAGGGGGCACTTCCCCGCTTTCGGCTCCCGATCCCGAATTCAAGGATCATCAGCGGGATTCCAGCGGTGAGCAGGGCAATGAAATAGGGGATGAGGAATGCTCCTCCCCCATTGTCATAGGCCATATAGGAGAACCGCCAGATATTCCCCAGGCCGATAGCCGAGCCGATGGCGGCCAGGACGAAGCCACTCCGGCTTTTCCACTCTCCCCTTAATATTTTATTCTCTTCGTTAATCTTTATCCTCTATAAGTTGATTGGGGTTTCCGCAAAAATCCTTCCGGCTCCCTATACCGAAATTGGATCTATCCGCCGGGAGCGGATTGAGACCCTTAACCTGACTCACATCACTTCCTTTTCGCTGGCTTCAACCGCTCGCCGTAACTCAAGGCTGAGCTGGGGCGGCAGTCCCTCGATATCTACTCGGAGAAAGCCTCTGACTATGGTAGCGGTGGCCTCATCACGGGTTAAACCGCGCATCATCAGATACTCCACTTCCTCCTCAGCTATCTTGCCGACCGCGGCCTCATGAGACAGGTCGATGCCGGCCAGTGTCCCTTTTAGTTCTGGTACAGCATGAATCATGCCTCCTTCCCGGAGGATCAGGCCACGGCACTCCAGATGCCCCTTGACCTCAGGGGCGCTACCTTCGATATAACCTCGAGCGATAATATTTCCTCCGGTAGTAATTGCCCGTGATATTATCTCGGTCCGGGCCCCTTTGGCACTGAGGATAACCCGAGAGCCCACGTCCATAGTAGACCCGGGCGGGGCAACCAGGATGCTGTTAAATCTGACCACCGCGTTGTCCCCGACACATCTTGCCACCGGATAAGTCTGCACCGAGCGAACCGGCTTCATAATCAGATAGTTGCTAAGGAACACACCGCCTTCCTCAACGATTATCCCGGTGCGGGGGCGCACAACTATCTCCGGTGTCCAGTTATGGATCATGGTAAAGCTAACCCGAGCACCTCGCTTGAGGTAAAACTCAGAAACCCCCAGGTGTAATCCCGGTTCTTCTTCGGGAGCGGCAGCACAGCCGGTGATGATATGCAACTCTGAACCTTCTTCCGCAACAACGATGTTATGAACATTCTGGGCCAGGTTACCTTTGGCCAGGTAAAGGCAGGCCTGAATCGCATATACCGTCTTACTCCCGGGCAAGGCCCTGATGAAGTAGCCATTACCCTGGTTGAGCTCTACATGGGCGGTATATTTGTCACTATCCACTGCTACGGCCTTCCACAGGTAATCGGATAACCAGTTGTATTTCTCCCGGGCCTGGTTAATGCCCATCACCTCTATGCCCTCTTGCTTCGCCAGGCTATGGATTATCGAGTGGTCCATCTGAATGATAGTCCCCGAGCGCTGGCTATCAGCATCTAATGTAACCCCAGCTTGTAACATCTGTTCTTTGGTTTTAGCCGGCAGTCGCGCGGGGTCGTCCTGGTAAGGCAATTCATCCGCCGAATGAGCATACTTGCCCAAATCTATATCCTCACCAAGAGGTGCTGGCTTGGATAGTGCTTCTTTTGCTCTATTCTTAGATAATTTAGCAGATTTCATCTTGCGCATCTCCTACACTCCTCATAACCTCTGCTTTTTATGGTCTCCAGGATCTCATGAGGATCTCCCTCACAGATAATCCTGCCATCACAGAGAACATAACCGGTGCGGGAATTAACATAGTCCAGAATATGACCAGTATGGGTGATAATAAGACCAGCGTGCCTCCGGTCACGTATTGGGTGTTCTTTCTGCAGAAGCTCATTTATCAACTCACCGATCAGGGCTATATTTACCAGGTCAACACCAGACTCAGGCTCATCCAATAAGGCCAGGTCTGGATTTTGAGCTAACAGTTGCATGAGTTCCGAGCGTTTTATTTCCCCTCCAGAGAATCCGTAGTTTATCTCCCTATCCAGGAAATCGGTTAGGTTAGCTTTCTCTGCCATATCATTTATACTTTCCTCATCCGCCTGCTCCCCGATACAGGCAGCCATCAGGTCACGAGTCTTCACCCCACGAATAACCGGTGGCCTTTGAAGAGATATACCGACACCCAAGCGGGCCCTCTCGTCCGGGGGTAAATCCGCTACGTCCTTGCCTTGAAGGATAATGCTGCCCTTAGTTACCTGATATTTAGGGGAACCCATTATCGTCATAAGCAGCGTGGTTTTTCCGCTGCCGTTTGCCCCAAACATGACATGCGTCTCCCCCGCTTTAATGCTTAAATTTACGTCATACAAAATTTTCCTGCCATCAACTGCCACACTTAGCTGCTTAATCTCTAACATATTATCTCCCTCCATTTTCATTATATCCTTAGCCTCCATCCAGAGAATGGTGCTCCATTTTGCGGAGCCAACCTTCCGGGTAATAAGGTACTCCCGGTAGTCAACCGGTTGAGACCTGGCCCCCTGTTTCCCTGCGCACCCTATTCAACCGCCGGTATATCGCCCGGTTGTTTTTGTAGATCTGCAGAAACTCCTCGAATAATTCATCGTAGATTTTCCTGTTCTCGGGATTGGGCTCGAAAATGTTCGAATACCGGACGAGCTCCGGGATCTCATCAAAAGTGAGGTAGCCCAGGGCCACCGAGGCGATGAAGGCGGCCCCGCGGGCATTGGCCAGGAAGGGATCCTTCACCTGCCTGATGGTCCGGTTCAGCACATCCGCAAAGACCTGACACCAAACCCCGGATTTGACACCCCCTCCGATGATATTCAGCGGATCCATCCTCCTGCCGATGAATTTCTCGACGTACTTAAGCGCCCAGCGGCTGTTATACGCCACCCCCTCGAAAAAGGCCCGGATGATATGGTCAGTGGTTGTGGTCAGGGAAAGGTTATGTATGCCTCCCCGCACGGTGGTATCGTCAACCGGGGTCCTCTCCCCGTTAAGCCAGGGAGTGAAGATCAACCTGTTGCTGCCGGCGGGCACCCCCGCGGCGATCTCATCCAGATACTCATAGACCTCATCCGGCGGACCGTCCGAATTCAATCTGTTCTTATGGTAGAGGATATTATCCACGAGAAACGACAGGCACCCTCCGGCGATGTCCTGCTCGTTAGCGCAATAATACTTGCCCGGGATCGAGGTGGGCAGCGAGGCGATAGAATGAAACATATCCGTCTTCTTGAAAGGCACAATGCATTGAATCCAGGAGGAGGTGCCGATGTAGATATGGCCCTCGAAATCCCGGACGGCACCGGAGCCGATGCAAGCGGACTGGTGGTCCGGGGAGCCCACGACCACCTTCACCTCTTTGTTAAGCCCGATCTGTTCCGCCACTTCCGGGGAGAGAGTCCCCAGGACATCGATGGATGATCTCATGGGGGGCAGTTTACTCTTATCGATCTTCAGTTTCCTTATCAGCGAATCGTCGTAGAAGATGTGATTGATGTCCCGGGTATTCGTGACCCAGAAGAGCATCATGGAATCATAGCTCGCCGCGAATTTGCCCGTGAGTTTCAGGTTCAGGTAATCCTTGCTTCCCAGGAACATGTGGGTCTTTTCGTAGATCTCGGGATACTCGTATTTTACGAGGAGCATGTGGGCAATATCGTCTTTGCCGGATAGCTGAGGCCCTCCCCCGGTCTTGTAGATCCACGGCAAGATCTTAAACACGCCGTATCCTTCCACACTCGGGAAACCCTTCATCACTTCCTTGATGTAAGGAGCGCCCCGCGAATCCATCCAGGTCAGCGAATTCATCAGGTGATTGCCATCGGCGTCCACCGCCACCGTGGAGGAGAAGGTGGACGAGCAACACACCGCCACGATTTCATCGACCGGGACATGACCCTTCTCAACGAGCCTTCTCGAGGTATTGATGAGCGCCTTTTCCCAGTCGGCCGGGTTCTGCTCGGCGCCGCCGGGGGGCAGGAAATATATCGGGGTCTTTTCGTACTCGAAATCAATAAGCTCTCCGTAGATGGACATTAATGCGGTCTTTACCCCGGAGGTTCCGTGGTCGATCGCCAGGACATATTTCTCGTCTTTCTTTGCCAACATTTCAGACATCCAGTTTCGTAACTTTACCGTTCTCGTCGATGTGTTCAACAATCACGCCACCGAATGATTCCCCGCCTTCCTTTTTCTCATCCAATTTCATCACCTTTGGGATCAGGTCGATAAAGTCCTGCGGGCTCACGCATGCCTCCGGCGGCATCACACCCTTTCCCGATACCTTGCCCCGGAGCATGAGGATTGCGCCTACCGCCGCCGGGATTGCTGTCCCCTCACCCATCGCCTGGGTCCGGGAGGCCATATGGAACCGGTATTCGCTGTAGTTTCCGTCCTTCTTGCCCTTGACGACTACGCTTGCGCAGCCCCGCTGGGGGCCGAAATTGGTCTCTTTCAAGATCCGCTCCCGCTCCCTGATTAGGTAAGCAATAGTGAAATCATACGGAGTCACCTTTTGCCCCTTCACATCCAGGGGCTCCTTGCTGGCAAGGCCCAGCCGACATATCTCCCTGATCAACTCGGAATATTCCTCGGGAAGCTGGGTCCCCTTGTTCGTAACCTGCCTGCATTTGATGTACCGGGGAAGGGTTACCTGCTCAGGGTGCGAATAGGGATACAAAAGCACAGTGCCCAGGACCGGGAAATCAAACTCCTCCCGGAGCGCTATCCCGTCATCTTCAAAGTATTTGACATGTTTTAACTCTCCGTCCAGGAACATGGGGATGTCCATGTTAATACAATGGAGCCGGTGCTCGATCACACCTTCTCCCTCAAACGGCTCACCGCCATGGGCGTGGAAGATGTCAATGGAATCCGTTTCGTCAAGGAGACTGTCCGCGGCGAATTTAGCAAGCAGGTTAGTGGCTCCCGGGGAGCTGCCCATCCCGATCAGCGCGGTTACGCCCGCGCTTTTCGCGGCCTCATCCATCTTAAGAATGTCAATGGTCACATCCACATCATCGCAGATGTCCAGGTAATTGATCCCGGACTCAATAACCGCCTTGAGTATGCCCGGCACTAATTTATGGAAAGGCCCCGCGCAGTTTAGCACCAGATCACTGCCTGCGATCGCATTCTTTACGCTCTTGGAGTCCAGGGCATCAACCTTTTTCGCGGAGACCTTGCCGGAGCCGAACTCGGAGACAATCTCCTCGGCTTTTTCTATGTTTATATCGCCGATCACTATCTCCGAAAAGTAATCCAGCGGCGCGAGCGTCTTGACCGCAACGCTCCCAACCGCGCCACAACCTCCGAGAACGATTATCTTTGCCATGGTCTACCTCCTTCAGCAATTTCTAATGAAGAAGTAGGGGTCAATTCTCAACACAATGACC
>JAUWWP010000020.1 GCA_030616835.1 Deltaproteobacteria bacterium
AATTGATGTTTCGGGAAAATATATTGCCCCGGGATTTATTGATGGCCATCTCCACATAGAAAGCAGCATGCTTTCTCCTTTGGAATTCTCCCGGGCAGCAGTTCGATGCGGCACTACCACTATATTTGTTGATCCTCATGAAATTGCCAATGTATGCGGGAGGAAAGGCGTTGAGCTATTCCTTGATCAAGCAAAGATCCTGCCTTTGGATATGTATATCGGCATCCCTTCCTGCGTTCCCGCTACCCATTTAGAGGACAGCGGGGGCGAGATTGGGATTGACGATATCAGGCAGCTGCTTCCAGATGAAAGGGTATATGGCCTGGCGGAGATGATGAATTTTCCGGGGATAATCAGCCGAGTGCCCGAGGTATGCCGAAGGGTCGAGTTGGCATATCAGGCCAATAAAATAGTTGATGGCCATTGTCCTGGTTTGAGCGGGGAAGATCTTAGTAAATATATTTCTAATGGTGAAGGAGATAAGGTAGTAAGGATTATGTCCGACCATGAGATAATTAGTGGTGAAGAGGCAGTTGAGAAATATCGGGCAGGGATGTGGATAATGATCAGAGAGGGCAGTGCGGCCAGAAATCTGGAGGATGTCCTATCTTATTTAGTTAGGACCGGCTGTCCGTTAGATAGATCTATGCTCGTCTCTGATGACCGCGATCCGGTCGACCTAAATGAAAAAGGGCATATGGACTGGACGATCAATAAGGCAAGAGAGGTAATTCTAAATAATTCAGCGCTGAGCAAGGAAGAGGCAGCTATTCAGGCAATCAGATTGGCAACTCTAAATACCTCCCGGTACTTTAGAAGAGAAGAGATTGGAGAGGTCGCCGCCGGTAAGAAGGCAAATTTGGTTATTTTCGAATCTCTGGATGAGATAAAGGTTGAGCTGGTGGTCAGTCGCGGGGTGGTAGTTGTCCGAGAGGGGAAGTTCATTGGAGAGCCTCGTGATTACGATTACTCCGGGTATTTGAGTTCGGTAAATATTGGCAGGAAATTCACGGCTGCTGATTTCAAAATTAAATATTCGGGGGATAAAAAGTTACCTGAGGTCAAGGTAATCGGGATAATCCCGGATAGCATCGTTACCCAAAAACACCTGGTCCCAATTGAAGTTTCTGAAGGGCCTGCGGGAAAAGGCGGAGAATTGAAGGTGGTGACCGGCAAGGATATCCTAAAGGTAGCGGTCATTGAGAGACATAAGGCGACCGGCAGATATGCCGTATGCTTTGTTAAAGGCATGGGCCTGAAGAAGGGAGCAGTTGCCTCGACGGTTGGCCATGACAGCCATAATCTGATAGTAATCGGGACTGATGATGATTATATGGCTGATGCAGTCAATTATCTGAGTGCCCGGGGAGGAGGAGTAGTGGCAATGGATGGACGGAAAATTGAATACCTGCCCTTGCAGATCGTGGGGTTGATGTCTACGGAAAACATTAAGTCAGTTGCCCGACGCCATAAGAGTCTTACCAGATTAATTAAGGAGATGGGATCTCCGCTGGAATCGCCATTTCTGACCATGAGTTTCCTCGCTCTCCCGGTAATCCCGGAACTCCGGCTTACTGATCGAGGATTAGTGGATGTAAACAAATTCGATTTTGTATCTCTTTATTAAGAATCTTCGATGGCTACTTCACCTCTTCTTCGGCCACTTCCCCTTCTTCAGTCACTTCCCCTTCTTCAGTCACTTCCCCTTCTTCAGTCACTTCTTCTTCTTCGGTCCCTTCCCCCTCTTCTTCGGTCACTTGCCCCCCTTCTTCGGTCCCTTCCCCTTCTTCTATGCCCTTTGATTCCTTGGTTAATTCTTCGGGTGAATAATAATCTTCCAGAGGCAGTTCCTCTTTTTCGGAATCAGAGGCGTAGCGGAGAAAATTTTTGAACTGATTAATTGCCAGTCTCTCTTTCCCTTGGGAATGATAAATTACCCCAAGATTATAATAAGCCACCGCTAAAGTTGGATCCAACTTTAGGGCTTGCTGGTAGTAATCAATCTCTTCCGGGGAGTCATCACTCAGACTTACCCCTTCATTGAACCAGTCAATGGAAGTTTTTTTTGTGGTTTCCTCATGAGCCTTTTTCTTTGTTTTCCGGCCTTTCTTTCCTTTGTGTTCCGATGGGGCGGCATTTGACTTTGGTTCTTTCCCCTGTCTTGGTTTTCTCCATTGTCTTGGTTTTTCCCTTTGCGTTGGTTTTTTGAAGGATCTTTTTTCACGGAGGGGAGATTTTGGGGGAAGAGTCCGAGCAACCTTAACTTCGGGCACCGGAGTCTCGGTAGGGCTTCTTAATCGAAAAAATGTGATTCCGGCAGCAAGGATCAATCCTGAGATCACAATGCCGATCAGAGTGCTCCTCCACCTCTTTCGCCTCTGATACCTTAAAATATTGACACCGCACGAGGCACAGAACAGATCATCTGGTTGTTGAAAACCACACCTGGGGCACTGCATCTGATCTACCTTAGCTTTACTCCTATTAACTACCAGCGGTCAAGCTGATAAGGTCCTAATCATCCATTTCTGCATGCTAACATTTATTAAGAGTTTGAGTCAAGCAGAACTCAACTATTTCAATCCGCCTTAGGCAGATCCCATAAAAACACAAGTTCTTGAGGAAACTACAATTCATTGACAATATGCTAAAAAGCATATAGAATCAAACCAAAGATTTTTCCTGCAATAAATACAGGATAAAATAGGCTCAGAGTTTGTTAGGGAAGGAAGATAGGAGGGAAAGAAAAAATGGAAAAGAAGAAGATTCTGATAGTTGATGATGATAAGGTACTTTTAGAGATGGCAAAAGATGTCCTTGCCCAAGAGGGATATTCCGTATTTACCTCAGATCAGTCATTAGGCACAAGCCAAAAGGTAGCGAAAATTAAACCTCACTTAATAGTAATGGATGTTAATATGCCTGGTCTGGGGGGAGATAAGATCTGCAAGATTCTCAAAGAGAGTAGTATCAATAAGAAAATGAAAATAATTCTTTATTCTATCAAAGATGAGGATGAGCTTAAGGGGCTGGTAGCGCAATCAGAGGCAGATGATTTTTTAAGAAAATCCAGCAATTCTCAGGAGCTGGTTGAGAAGGTAAAATCCCACCTGAAGGAGCCCTAAAATCTTGTCCTGAGCCCCGATGGGCGTCGGGGTCGAAGGAAAGGATCATGAAAAGGGGCTAATCTTATCATGATTAGCCCCTTAATTTCGCTCTGAAAGCCTGACAGGCATTAGCCGGTCATCAGGGTTCCGATTTTCATGGCAAAGCCCATATCCCCTGAGATCTTAAGTTTCCCACTCATAAAGGCTTGCTGTCCGTTCAGCTTCCCGGTCTGCATATCAGCGTAATCAGAAGCCTTCATTTTCAGGGTTGTCTGGGGTGCGGCCGCCTTATTAAACATCATTTCCAGGGGGAACAGACTTCCGTCATCCTTCGTCAGCTCAAGCTTAAGTGTCCCGGCGACCGTTTTAAGCTTATCAAACTGAGCTCTACTTCCCCGGCCGGTCTGTTGCATTATGTCCAGCCCAGTAAGCTTACCAGTGACTGAGTCTCTCCAGTCCTTAACATCCAGAGTCATGGTAATCTGAGCCTTTTCGTATTCCTGCGGCCTTACCTCCATCGTCTTCCCATCAGTGACAACGACGGTCCAGCTACCTCCTCCCTCTCCGGTGATGTTAAATTGGATAGCAAATTCGGTCCCTTCCATGCCCTCAATTTTATCCATCTCCTCAAACTGCTTAGGAACTATCTCCTCGAAAAACTTTTTGGCCTCAATGTCCTCCCGTATTTTCTCCGCCATATCTTCCCTCCTTTTGTTAATTTGTTCAAATTATGTTTTACTATAATATAAATTTTTTAAGATTTGTCAAGTTATTTTAAATTTTTTTACCGCAATTCGGACATAAAAAATAGTTACTTTCCGCTGAGGAAAACCAGGGAATCCTGAATCTTTCCCTTATGTCCGAATTATAGTAGATTTTTTTCGTTAATTTAAATAATATTATGGGTAATCTTCCTCCTAATTAGCTCCGTCTCGGGAAGCTGTTTGAATTTGCCCTGGGGGCGAGCTTCTAACGGGGTTTATCGAAGACTTTGAGATTGGGTTATCGGTGATCGCCAGGCCGCTGATTAGTTTGCTGTTTTCCTATATTGCCGGGTTGATCCTGGGGAGTTATTTTGATTTTCCCGCCAGGTGGCTGCTGATAATTTCCGCCCTTCTTCTTACTGCTTATCTAATTTCGATTATCCGGCACCAGAAGCTGGCCAGTTATCTTCCCTTTCTCCTTTTCCTGATTCTGGGTGTTCTCTTTATCGGTCGCAACCTGCATTTTCGGCCTCCTCCCGGGCATATTGTCAGTTATGCCGGAGGCAGGAGGATAAATATCGAGGGCACCCTTTACCAATCTCCTGAGCTATCTCAGAAGAAAACAAGAGTGTATCTGGAGGTGGAAAGAATATATACCGATAATGAAGTGGTTCCCACCTACGGGAGGATAATGATATCAGGGAAGCAGTGGGAAGGGGGGCTGGGTTATGGAGATCGGGTGAGAACGATTATCAGGCTTCGACGGCCAAGGAATTTTTATAACCCCGGAGGATTTAACTATGAGCGGTACCTGGCCAGCAGAAGGATCTATGCCACCGGCTACTTGAAGAGCAGCCGGGAGATTGCCCGGATGGGGGAAGGCACATTTTGTCCTTTCGTCAAGCTAATAGAAAGGCTGAGAGCGAGGATCAGAGAGGTGATCGAGAGCAGTTCAGAGTATCCAGAGAGAGGGATCATGAAGGCCCTGATTTTAGGGGAGAGAGGAGAGATCTCGGAGGATGTGAGGGAATCCTTTATAATCGCGGGAGTAGCTCACATCCTGGCGATCTCCGGGCTTCACGTAGGTATTTTAGCCCTGGTTATCTTCTGGCTTTTCCGCTCAATGCTGAGAGTTTCGGAAAGAATTACTTTAGCGATAAATATTTTCAAGGTTGCCTCGGTTCTGACCATCTTTCCCCTGGCAATCTATACCCTGATCGCCGGGGCAAGGGTCTCCACTGTCCGGGCGCTAATTATGGTGGTTACCTACCTGGTGGCAATAATTATCGACCGGGAAGAAGAGATCTTCAATACCCTGGCACTGGCCGCTTTTATTATCTTAGTGGTGTTTCCCGCGTCGGTGTTCGATATATCCTTTCAGCTCTCCTTTATCTCAGTGTGGGCAATTATCTATATTGTCCCCCGAGCCCGGGAATTCTTTAAGCAGGAGAATATACTTTTGGCAAGTGAGCCATCTTCTCCTCTCAGAAAATTTATGAGCAGAGTTGGTGTATTCATCCTGGTTTCTCTGTCGGCAATAATCGGAACCGCACCTCTGGTTGCCTATTATTTCAATCGGTTAAGTATCTGGGGAATCTTCGCCAATCTGGTGATCGTTCCGCTGATTGGCCTCCTGAGCGTTCCTCTTTGCCTTCTGGCGGGCTTGTTTGTCTTTATCCAGCAAAGTGTGGCTGGCTTTCTCTTCTACCTGGCTTCCTTTCCCGTGGATCTGGCGATCAGGCTGGTAGAGCTAATAGGTGACTTTCCTTTTGCCTCCCTTCGGGTAACCACCCCACGGCCTGGGGAGATTTGTCTGTGGTATCTTCTAATTGTGTCCCTGATAAATCTTAAAAGGCTCAGGTGGCCGAGATATGTCATTTGCCTTCTCCTTCTGGCGGGAGTGGGGAATTTTGGCTACTGGTACTGGGTAAACAATTATAATTCTAAGCTCAAAGTGAGCTTTTTAAGCGTAGGGCAGGGGGACACCGCCTTAGTGGAGTTTCCCCGAGGGGTCAAGATGCTCATCGATGGGGGAGGGTTCTACGATGAGTCCTTTGATACCGGGGGACTAATCGTTGCCCCTTTCCTTTGGTGGAAGAAGATCAAAAAGATTGATTACCTGGTTATGAGTCACCCCCAGATTGACCACATTGGAGGTCTTAAGTTTATTGCCCGGAATTTTCCGGTAAAAGAGCTCTGGATGAACGCCGATGAGGGGGAATGTCCAGCCTACTGGAATTTTTTAAAAATTATTGACGAAAAGGGGATTAGGAAGCGATTACTCTCTTCCAAGAGCCCGGATCAGACAATTAATGGGGTTAAGGTTGAGTTCCTGGGCCCACCCCCGGGTAGAGCCTCCCTGGGGTTAAAGTCAAAGAGGAAAGGCTCATTTGAGCTCAATAATAATTCTCTGGTTTTAAGGCTAAGCCTTGGTGACTTGAGTTTCTTGTTTTCCGGAGATATTCTATCCGAGGGAGAAAACGAGCTCTGCCGCTCCGGTAGGGAGCTGGCCAGCACGGTGATCAAGGTTCCCCACCACGGAAGCAAGTCTTCCAGCTCCCACAGGTTCTTGAAGAAGGTCAAGCCGGAGGTGGCCGTTATTTCCGCTGGATATAAGAATGTATTTGGATTTCCCCACGAAAAGGTCCTGAAAAGATATGAGGAGCTTGGGGCCAGGGTTTACCGCACCGATCAGGATGGGGCAATTGAGATAAAGAATGACGGAAAGAAGCTTGAGATTAAAACTTATCTGGGAGATAGGCAATGAGAAAAGATTTCAGATTACGGATTGTAGATTACAGATCTGAAATCTAAAATCTAATTTGGGATTTGAGACATTTTTCACTGGTATTTATTGACAAAAGGGGATTGTTTTGTTAAGCTTTTTATTATTCAGATAGAACCTAAGGGAGATAGTTATGCCTGAGGGGAAGATCTTAGTAGTGGATGATGACCGGGTTTTTCTGGCATTCTGTTCGGATATCCTTACCGAAGAGGGCTATGAGGTAAAGCTGGCTCCCAATGGGAATAAAGCCCTTTCTCTGATAAGAAAAGACGACTTTAACCTGGTACTCACCGACCTGATTATGCCGGATATTAATGGCCTGGCGGTTCTGGAGTGGATTAAGCAGTATAAGGCTTACATTGATGTAATTCTAATTACCGGTCAGGCCTCAGTGGAGACTGCGGTCAAAGCCCTAAAACTTGGGGCAACCGACTATTTGCGTAAGCCGCTCAACCCTGAGGAATTCAAGATAATTGTCGCTCGCTGCCTGGAGCAACGAAGGCTGTTTGAAGAGAATGAGGAGATGAAGCAGACATTAGAGATATTAGATGCCTGTCGGGCCATCTCCACCTGCTTTGAGCAGGATAAGTTATACCAGTTAACCCTTGATGCCTTCTCGAGGATGGTCAGGGGCGATTTCGGGATAGGACTTTTTTACTGTAAGGATTCCAGCTTTCCTGAGCTCAAGGCCCATAAGGGATTAAGTAAAAAGGAGGCTAAGACCTTAAGGGAGGTAATGCTCAACTCGCTTAAGCAAGATCCGGGCAAGTTGAAAAAGGAGTCGTTCCTGCAGGAGCTGAAGCCCTCCCCTCAGATTAAAAGGAAGGGCAGGGAATCTCTTTTAGCTTTGGTATCCCCGGTAAGGAATCAAGAGCGAAATATGGGAATCCTGGCGGTTTTCCGAGGAAAGGGAGGGGGGGAGTTCTCCCAGAAAGATATGAGAATGGCCACCTTTGTTGGGAAGGAGGTATCCTTTGCCCTTGAGAATGCGGTTAAATATATTGAAGCCAAGCAGCTCTCTTATATAGATGATCTGACCGAGCTTCATAACCCGCGCTATCTTGATATCGCCCTGGATAGGGAAATAAAGCGAGCCAAGCGATACAGATTCAAGATTTCGCTGCTATTTCTCGACCTGGATTTCTTTAAGACTGTCAATGATACCTATGGACACACGATCGGAGGGAAGGTCCTGAATGAAACCGGAAAGGTTTTAGGCACTTGTGTGCGAGAAGTAGATAGTGTAGTCCGTTACGGAGGGGATGAATACACGATTATCCTGGTAGAGGCCGATTCCAAACGAGGCTTTCAGGTGGCGGAAAGAATAAGAAAGACTATTGAGTCCCATATCTTCCTGAGCGAGGAAGGTCTTAATATTAGAATGGCGACCTGTGTGGGAGTGGCCTGTTATCCCGATGATGCCAGAAATAAGGCTGATCTGCTTGATCTGGCAGATAAGGCAATGTATCGGGGCAAGGACTCAGGCAGAAATGCAGTTTACACCGCAAGTTCCCTGAAGAAGAGCAAACAGGTAGCAGGTGGGAGGTAATGGCAAGACCGTTAGCAGACAGTGAGTTGACCACCCGGGTGGTTGAAGAGGGGAGAGGGCCGAGGACCCTAATTTTCAAGCGAAGCAAGCTGATGGTTATTGAGGGGAAGGATAGGAATAAGGAACTGGAATTGGTCCAGCCAACCCTCCGGGTAGGAACCTGGGAGGATAATGATCTGGTTCTTACCGATGACACCGTCTCCCGGCATCATCTGGTGATCATTGAGCAGAAAAATGGCTATTTACTTAAGGACCTGGGTAGCACTAATGGCACCTGGGTGGAAGGGGTAAGGGTTCGGGAGGCCTTTTTAAAAGCTGGTTCGATCATCCGGCTCGGTAAGACCGCGATTAAGTTCCTTCCCCAGGAGGAGAAGGTAAGGATCTTGCCCAGCGAACAATCTTCTTTTGGGGAGCTCTATGGTAATACCCTGGAGATGCGGGAGATCTTTGCTATTCTGGAAAAGGTAGCCCCGAGTGAAGTTACCGTAGTCTTAGAAGGAGAGACCGGAACCGGGAAGGAATTGATGGCTCAGGCTATTCATAACCGAAGTAACAGGGCCAAAGGTCCTTTTGCTGTTTTTGATTGTGGCGCGGTGGCAGCTAATCTTATTGAGAGCGAGCTTTTCGGGCATGAGAAAGGGGCCTTCACCGGGGCAGCCTCTCGGCGAATAGGTGCCTTTGAACAGGCTAACGGGGGGACTATCTTCATCGATGAGATTGGAGAGCTGAAACCGGAGCTTCAGCCGAAGTTTCTCCGAGTTCTGGAACAGCGGGAACTCCGAAGGGTAGGGGGAGAGGGGCTGACTAAAATTGATGTTAGAATAATAGTTGCCACTAACAGGAACTTAGAAGAAATGGTTAGGGAGAGGATGTTCCGGGAAGATCTGTTCTTTCGTCTCTCCGTGGTTCGGATAACCATCCCGCCTCTGCGCAAAAGGAAGGAGGATATTCCTGACCTGGTTGACAGTCTCCTGCGCGAGTGTTCTTCGGGCAAGGAGTTAAAGATTAAAGGTGTTTCCCGGGAGGCCCTGGAGATCCTGAAGGCCCATGATTGGCCGGGCAATATCCGGGAGCTCAGGAATGTGATTGAGAGGTCGCTAACTTTCGCCGAGGGACCTCATCTTGAGCCCCGGGATCTGGTTGCTCTTCCCACTGCGAATAAAAAAAGCACAACCGGTGCCCTCTCCCCCCTTATCGGGCATTCGCTTGAGGAGATTGAACGGATGGCAATCATCCAGACTCTAAAAGCAAACGATTGGAACAAAAGCGAGACCGCCCGGGTTCTGGGAATCGCCCCCTCCACCCTTTACGAAAAGATAAAGAAGTATCGATTGAGCTAAATTTTTGATTTTTTTCTGTTCTCTTTTCCTATTTTCTCCCTTTCTGAAGTTTCCTTAAAAATCATTCAATCCGCCACCGGCGAACTATACTGGATAGGCGCTGCTTTCCAACCTCGGTATTTAAAATTTATCTTTTACACCATTTTGACCTTCCTGAAGTTTCATAAATATTCTTATATTTATAGTCTAACTGATTGAAAAGATTAAAAAATAAAATATGCTTATCTTTCAAGTAAATTTTGAGGGAACTCCAATATCCAAGAAGCTTGTCCTGAGCCCCGCGGCCTCGCTTCCTTCGGCTTTGCTCAGGATAAACGGGATAAACTCCGTCGAAGGGAGTGTGCTGCAAGGAGCAGGGAATGGTGAGAAATTTTTTGCTGAGAAAAATTGTTCTGTTGAGGAAATGATAAAGAATTAGTTATGGAACTATGTCCCCTAATTTATGCGGTTACCCTGTCAAGGGCTGCCCCCTTTTTCCCGCTATTCCCGTGCAGGCTTCGAGGACGGTTGTGGAAGACAGCCGTCAGGTTGGCTGAAGCCCGCCCGTAGAATACTGCCGTTGGGGGGTGGGGGGATTACGCCCCAGCATAAGATATATTTTCGATTCTCAAAGGAAGGGGTTTAGTCTTGGTATTGGAAAATCTTTTTTCAAAATCCATTATCATTATTCCATTCGGTCTTTTGGTCTCTGGATTCAGGCGGACAAAAATACCTTCCTCTACCTCTTCATCGATTCCTTCCTTTGGTTCTCCTATGGATAAATAAAGTATATCCGATATTTTATCGTAGGAAAAGACTAATCCCTCATTTGTGTTTTTCTCCATAATATCACTCCTCTTTTCACCTTATCGGTGGTTAAGGTTGTTTTAATCTTTTTTTCTTATGTCTGGACTACTACCACTCTGAATAGATGATCAATTTTCTTGTAATAAAGATTGCTATTCTCATCCCAACTGCTTCTTGCAATCAAATCAGGATTTTTTAGAATAGTCTCAATTGTTTTTAAATTTCTTATTTCGGGGTGATATTTTCTTATGTGCTTCCAAACCTCATTATGAAGGGCAAATTTATTTCCATCTTTATCAGAGAACTTTTTTAGTGTCATTTAATAGCATTATACCGTTTTCCCAATATTAGGCAAGCAAATTTTCTAAGGAGTAAGCATCCAGCAAATAAGGGACAGGCTACATTTTGGAGGGGCATTCCTTTAACAAAAGATAGACCGATAAGATAAATAATTGAATAAATCGTAGCCAAAATTTCCCATGTCAAGGGCTGACCTCATTTCCTGCCTGCGCATATCCAAGCAGCTTGTCCTGAGCCCCGCGGCCTCGCTCGGGATAAACTCCGTCGAAGGGAGTGTGCTGCGAGGAGTAGGGAAGGGCGAGAAATTGTTTGCTGAGAGAGGTTGGTCTGTTGAGGAAATGATAAAGAATTAGTTATGGAACTACGTCCCCCTTTTTACGGCGTTGTGTCAAGATTCAAGAACCGACCCCAAATGACACTTTTTACGGCGTTGTGTCAAGATTCAACAGGCTGACCGAGAATAGTGATTTTTCAAAAACCCGATCTCCTAACCCCGCATAAATAAAGGACTTTATTTTTCAGAAATGTCCGAAATTTGAATTCTCGGTCAGCCTGTCAAGAACCGACCCCAAATGACAAACTTTCCTTATTTCAAATGCTCATCTATTATTTCATCTATATATTCATATAGATCCTTATCGTATTCGTCCTCAAAATCCATAAATTCAATCCCCATAACATCTTCTCCATAATTCTCAACCCTTTCCCTGATATAAGCAACCCTCCCGATAACCTTAACTTCCTTATTTTTCTTGGGAAGCGGTATGGTAAGATGGACTGTCGTGTTTAAAGGCAGGTATTTATCCGTCCTGATAAAAATTCCTCCCCTGCTTATGTTTTCTGCATATTTGTATCCAGATATACCAGCATCTTTAACCTGAACCTGTATTTTTGTATCAATCCTCGGGTATTTTCTCCTCTTTGGTATCCCGGAGATAACCTGGGTGAGGTCTTTCTCCAATCTGCTCCCTTTCTTCTTTAGAATTTTCTCAACACCTAACAGGCTCTCCTCAGTATTCACCGTAATGGATAAAATATGGTCTTTGGCTATTTGGAAATAATTCATCCCGCTAACCGGGACGGGAAATTTGAACCTCTTCCGGATGAGCCTCAGGGCCTCCATGGCATCGCTTAGTTCACTAAACTTAAAAATCAAATCCCTTTCCATAATAATATCCTCCTTTATTTATACTTATGTCTAATAAAGCCCTGGATAGTAAGGATTTTAATTCGTTTTTCTATATTGAATTAATTCCCGCTCACCGCCACGTCATCGATATACCAGCCATCTCCCACGAACGCTCCGTCAGTTTTCAAGCGGAAGCGAAGATAAACCGTGGGATTCCCATCGTAGGCACTTAAATCCACTACCTCCTCTCTCCAGTTCACCAATTGCGAGTAGCTCCTCAAGGTGTCCCAAACCACCCCATCTATGGATGCCTCCAGGTAGCCAAAGTCGCTGCTTAAGTAATTATTCTTTATATCGTAGTGGTGCCAGAAGTAAAGGATAAAGGTAGTTAGCCCTGAGCCGCTGAAATCAATAGAGATGGAGGTAAGGGGAATATCGAGCCCATTGAGATAATTCCCACCGGGGCTATCTGTCCAGCAATTGGTCGGGCTGTGATAATCAGTAGTTATCAGATCCCACGGGGAATCCCAGGACCACTTTGCCTTTCCGCTCTCCATATCGTCGCTGAAAAGGATCTGGGGGTCTTCGGTCCTGAAATTCCAGATGGCAGAGGCCTTCATCATATTCCCGGCCATATCCGTTACCCCTTCTATCCTCACGGTATATATGGTATTGAAATCCAGGGAGGAATAAGGGGTGAAAGTAGCGGTCGCTGTGGAGGGATTATAGGTTACCTCCCCTAATATGGGAACACCACCAACCATTACCCGGAAGGTATTTTTATTTAATGTTGTCGGGTCTACCTGCTCGTTGAACACCGCAGTGATGGTGGTGGTTACCGGGACCCCCTTTTCCCCGCCCGTTGGGGTCTTGCTTATCACTGTCGGGGAGGTAGCATCCAACTTGTCCCCGGTGGTGAAGGACCAGTTATAGGAGCAGGGATTCCCGCTCAGATCCTCTACCCCATTTATCGTCACTGTATAAGCGGTATCGGGATCCAGGTCCGCCTCGGGATAATAAAATATTATGCTCTTGCTTGGTCTATCATATACCACAATCCCGGTTACCCCGCCGCTTACTGTAAATGTGGAGTTATCTACCGTGGAGGGATTCACAAATTTATTAAAGGCAGCGCTGATAAAGGTATTCAGCCTCACATTGATAGCTCCATCTGCCGGGTATTCATTGATGACCAGCAGGGGTGAGGAATCTCCAGTGGAGCCAGTGGTAAATGCAAATGAGTAATCCTCTTCTAATCTACCCCCACTCAGGCTCTCTAAACTAGTGGTTATAGTAGCCCTAAAATTGGCAGTGGCGGTAAGAGGGGAGTCGGGGGTAAATACAGCCGAGCGGGTAGCCGGGTCAGAGCTCACCGTCCCGGTAATACTCACTGGATTTTCCCCATCAGAGACATCATAAAGGTAGAAGGTAGTGGTATCTAAGGTGGACTCATTTAGGGGCTGATTGAATGCGGCAATTATCTTAATATCAATAGGCACATCCTCAGCGCCATCCAGAGGGGTGGTGGTAAGAACCTGTAAGATGTCCTCCTCCACATCAAAGGGGTTGCTGGTGGCGCTCTTTACTCCACTGGTTATAGTAATGGTATCGTTGGCATAGGTGCTTGAGATATTTACAACTATTTCCAGCAATCCACTGGAGAAGTTCCCAGTTGCAGGGGATATGCTTCCGGATAGGTCGCTTATGAGAGCAGCCACATTGTAATTGGAAACCAGCTCCCCGCAGGCATTTAGGGCTTCCACTGTGATGGTGAAGGCTTGACTTACAATCTGGGGGGTAGGTATGAAATGAAAGAGGAAGTGGTCTACCCCGGGTGCTCCGCTGGGGTTGACATTGAATTGGTTGCTCCCACCGGTATGCCCGGCTCCATCGTCAACGCTGATAATATCGTCTGGGTAATTCGTGCAGATAGCTACCTCTCCGGTCCAAACCCCGTCGATAAAATTCCCGCTCAGGGCTGGTGAGATGCTTTCCGATAGGTCGGAGATATAAACCACCCCATCAAAGGTGATTACCGTCTGGCCGCTGGCATCCTTGGCAGTAATGGTAATGGTGAAAGGGGTTACCGCCTGCTTTGGGCTGGAGATATTGCTTATCTCAAAATGGTCTAACACCCCTATGGATATCACATCAAAGGAATTGCTTACTCCGCTTATCGGCCCATCGGTAGCGGTAATGGCCACTCCTGCCGTAGCCGATGATATGGTCACATCCCCGAACCATACCCCGGAAGAAAATCCCCCGGTGGTGGATGTTGGGGAAATAGTTACAGTAGAATCGCTCAGGTCAGCAGCTCCAGAATAATCTGCCTTCACATTATTATCCTGGTCATAGGCGTTGATGGTAATCAGGAATGGTGTCCCCGCAGCCTGATCGGAGAGTGGGTCAAAGGTGAAGTGGTCGAGGGCTCCCGGCACTACATCAAATGCGTTGCTGGTCCCGCTCTTTGCAGGGTCTTCGGTATCAGCGGCAGTTATAGTTACATCTGCCTGGGCGGTGATAATGGTCACATCCCCGCTCCATACCCCGGCAGAAAAAGCACCGGTAATATTTGGGTTAATGGTGCCGGTGGTGTCAGTTAAGTCTGCGGTCCCGGTATAGTTTATCACCGTATTATTAAAGGAATCCCGGGCATAAATAGTTATGCCGAAGGGTATGCCTGCGGTCTGGGGGGAGCTGATGGTTGTAAACACGAAATGGTCAAGGGGGCCTACCACTCTAACCGATATAACCGAATCACTCCCGATATTACTGCAGTTATCTGTTCCCGTGGCGGCAATAGTTATCTGAGGAGGAGTAACCCCTGCCAGAGCCACCGACCAGTTACCCCCGGCATCCACCACGGACGACTCATTGTGCCCCTGCTCAGAAGTAACCGTTACCGTGGTTATGTCAGTATCCGCAGTTCCGCTGACCGTTACCTCGCCGGCAATTATGGTTACTCCGTTCACTGGAGAGGTAATACTTACCACCGCCTGATCATCATAGGAATAAGTTCCGGGTAGGCTGACAGGTTCAGCAGCGGGCGTTGGTGTTACCGTCACCTCAGTATAATCCCCACCCGGAGCATTGACCACGATAGAGGTATTGCCCCAGGAAATAACCATTGCCCCGGTTCCATTAAAGGTAATGGTGCCGGTATTTGGTCCAAAATCTGAACCGCTGATGGTTACCAAATCCCCGGGACATCCGGTAATAGGCCCAATACTGCTGAAATTGGTTACATAAAAGGCTTTCGGGAGAGTGCCGACTACTCCATCAGGATTAGTTATCGTGAGGTCATAGGTATCCGGGGGGAGGCCTGGAGGAACTATGGCAGTGAGCTTTTGGGAATTATAGAAGATAACATCGCTTAGAGGGTAGCCTTCAAGGGAGGCAGTGATATTTGTTATTATTTCGGCTTTGTCCTTTTTATCTAAGTCCTTTTTTATCTGAGCAAAGAAACCCTCCCCATTTATCTCCACCGGGGTAGGCTCCCCATTCCAGCCTATATCTGGAATCATTGCCTCAGGCGAAGGAGAGATTTCTTTCTCCTCTGCACAGCCGATGAAACCAAAGGCCGCAATCATTACAATGGTTAAGACCTTTTTCATATACCCCTTATTTGTAGGGGTTCGATCCCTTCGACAGGGCTCAGGGCAGGTCATCGAACCCTCTCCTCAAAGCCCTTACTTCGGAGCTGATCCAACCAGAAGAGGGCTTGATAAATCAAGCCCCGACAAAATCTGACCCAGAGGTCAACCCCTACAGGAAAAATGACTTTTGGTATCAGGCCTGACTCCTAAAACATAAACCTATATCCCACTCCAGCAGTTAGCCCCCCAATATTGCCCTTTATGATTGAACTCGATCCATTGAGCTTCGAATCCAACTTAGAGTAATTATATTTAAGCTCCACCAGGCCACTGCCCGGACCGAGCTTCATATCCAATCCACCCAATCCGTGAACCCCGAAGACAGTGGAGCTGGAGCTGAGGGTGGGCTGGCGGGAGTAGGAGAGCCGAGAATTAGTAACCAGCACCCCCAACCCTGCCCCTACATAGGGCCGGAGCCAGCCATAGGGAATCCGGTATATCCCATTTACAAAGATGGGAATCACATTCAAATCTATACCGAGTTTATAATCACCTACCTCATCCTGACCGGACTCCTCAATGGAGGAGGAATAATACCCTGCCTCCAGGGAAATGGATAGGATTCTATTTAGCCAGGGGAGGACATAGCTACCCTCTATCCCTGGATAAATACCTGAGACACTACCGAAGTTTGTAACATAGCCGAATTTTGGCCCGATCCCGAAGTTCCTTGGCTTTGGCATTAATATAATTTTAGTTGCCCCGGTAAAATCCCTCCGGGGATTGGTTACAGTAATTATGGATTTTTTCCCCACCCTCTCCTTTGAGGATATGTATTTAATGGAATAACTGCCGTCACCCAGTTCTTCCACCTCCCCCAATTGACCCGAAGAGGCTGTGGCCACCAACCTCTCTCCACCGATGGGATTTCCATAGGCATCGAAGATTTTAACATTGATGAGTGAGCTTGATTCCCCATCGGCCTGAAGCACCTCAGGGTTTGCGGTCAAAATAGCCTTCTCTGGTTTTCCCGCAGATAGGTATACCTTAGCCTCCCTTTTGAGGGTAAACTTTGGATATGGGGGAGGGGACTTAACTCGGACGCTGGAGCTGAGATTTATAAAGCTTTTTCCCCCAAGACCCTTTGGGCTATTCAGGATGGCAAGATAGTCTCCCTTGCCCTTATCAACTATTTTGCTAAGAGAGCCTTTATCCGCCTCTAATTTAATCCTCTTTCCCGAGAGCCCGTTTCCCCAGGCATCCTCAAGCCTGAGCGAAATCTTGGCTTGGGAGCGTCCATCGGCAATAAGCCTTCGGGGCTCGATACCCATAGCTAAAAGGGCAGGGTAATTGCCAGTCCTCAATTTTAGCTCTACGCTGTCTTTGGAAACCTCATCTTCTGAAAGCGAGGTATTGATTATTATCTTTTCTTCTGTTAACTGTGATGGAGCGGTGAGCACTGCCGAGTATAACCCTTCCTCTTCTTCCAAAATCTGGGATAAGCTCCCTTGAGTGGCGGATAAGTTAATCATCTCCCCCTTCTTTGCCGCTCCAAATTCATCCACTACGAAAATCTTAACCCTTGCCTTGCTTCTCCCATCCGCTACCAGGGTATTTGTATCCACCTCCATTTTTAATCTATTAAAGGAGGGAACCTTAAGGTCTATGGACTTCTTGGTAATATTTCCAAAGGAATCTGTGACTATGCCACTGGCATACTTATATCCAGGTGGAACTATAAGTGGGGCATCAAATTTCCCCTCGACCCCTGAATCGAATGGTCCAAAAGTTTTTTTGCCCACTCTGATGATTACCTGGGAATTTGGGTCGGTTTCCGCTGGTATAACTGTGCTTCCGATAAGGGGAATCGCCAGCCATCCAAGCCCCACTTCCTTCTTCAATTGGGCCTTTATGGAAACAAGAGCAACCTGGGGGTATTTTTGAGGAGGGGGGATATAAATAGCGGAATAACGGCCCTTGCCCAATTCCTTTATTTTCTTTACCCTCCCTACGGTAGGGGAGAGCTTTAATTTGGCCCCCTCCACGGGCTCTCCTAAAGGATCTCTTATATTCAAGCTCAACTCACCATGTTTTTGCTTCTCCAGCAAAATCGCCTCTGGTTTTAATGATGCCGAGATCTTAAGACCCTCCTCCGGATATATGGAAAGGATATATGCCTTGGTCACAGACCCTTTGACCATCCTTGCCCACACATTTATC
>JAUWWP010000313.1 GCA_030616835.1 Deltaproteobacteria bacterium
CGGCAGTAGTATCAACCTTGATGTTTGCTTTGCTCTCCTTCCCCTGGTAGCTTGCCCGGGAGCCACTGCCCACGATTACCACATTGGCACCGGCATCCTCCATTGCCTTCAAGGGCTCAATAAGCTCAGAGTCCTCGAAATCCTGCTCAGCCAAAATAGCAATATGCTTTCCTTCGATTGACATTTTACCTCCTTACAATCCTAAAGCAGCTTGCAGTAATCAGCTTAGAACTAATCAGTAGTGACCGGGAAGCCAGCGGCGACCCATGCCTTTACGCTGCCCAGCACGTTATACACCTTTTGGTAACCGGCACGGAGCAGGATACTGGCACCAAGCCCGGCCCGATGCCCCACATTGCAGATTACCGCTATCGGTTTATCTTTTGGAACTTCATCCAGCCTCTGCTCGAGAAGACCAACATAGATATGGAGTGCTCCTTTTATATGTCCTGAGTCCCACTCATCCTGCCCTCTGGTATCAAGAACCACCAGGTCTTTGCCTCGGTCTATCTTCTCTTTAAGCTGGTGCACTGAAAGCAAGGGGAGGTTTTCCGTAGGAAGGCCAGCATTGTACCAGCCTTCAGTCCCATCTTTTAGATAGCCGATAATTCGGTCGTGCCCGGCACGGATCAGGTAGCGAACTGCCTTCTCCAAGTGACTCTGGTCTTCCAACACCATGAGGATGGACTTATCGTAAGTTAGTACCCAGCCGACGAAAACAGGCAGGCCTTCCAGCCATATGCTGTAGGCCCCCTTGATGTGGGCACCACCAAAGGCAGCCGGCTCACTGGTATCGATAACCACCGCACCCCGCTCCATCTCATCCCTGAACTCGATGGGAGTAAGGGGAGCCGGTATAGGCATACATCCCAAAAGAGGAGGGCCTTCCTGATTATATCTTTCCATCTGGTGGAAATATTGAGGCCGCTCCGGCCGCTCAGCAACCTTATATTTTATGAAATCATCTCTATTTTTAAGCTGGAGTACCGGGTTCTGCGCTCTTTCTATTCCGAGGGTACTCTCATCCCTCTGAGCAATATTCAAACCGCAGACTGAACCCGCACCATGACCCGGACACAAAATAACCCCGTCACCCAAGGGAAGAATCCTATTGAAAATGCTGTCATAGAGATCTGAGGCGAGCCGGTAAGCCTCTTCGGGGCCATACAGGTCGGTTCGGCCGACATCCCCGACAAATAGTGCATCTCCAGTAAACGCCATAACCGGAGTCTCTCCAGAGGAAAGATCCGCAACAACATAGGACATGCTCTCGTCAGTATGACCCGGGGTATGAATAGCAGTTAACCTGAGGTTACCCATCTGGAACTCCTGGCCATCGTTTAATGTATTACCGTATTTCCAGTCCAGCCCAGGACCGTGGTAGATTTCCGCTCCGGTGAAGTTATACAACTCGATGGAGCCGATTGCATAGTCCTCATTACGGTGAGTCTCAAAAATATATTTAATTTTCAGGCCATTCGGCTGGGCCAGGTTAATATAAATCTGACTGTCACGCCGAGGATCGATCACGGCAGCATCGCTACCGGAGCCGATTAAGTAGGAGTTATGAGCTATTCCTTCTGATTTTATCCGTTCAAAAATCATTTTGAAACTCATTGTTCAACTATCATTTTCGAACATTTTCTGACAACCGCTTAAGCAAAATATCAGCATGATTTCGTTCATCCAGGGCCAATTCGTGGAGAAGTGCTTTGGCATCTGGATTCCCTATCAAAACGGAAGCCCGCTTATAGAAATCATATGACATATACTCCTTTTCCAGCGCCATCTCCAGTGCCTCCATCTCATCAATGAAATTCTTGTCTACTTTGGTTAGAGCCGGGTTAATTTCAATGCCACCTTCCATATGTTCCACTTTGAGTTCTCGCTTAAGCTCCTCCAAAGGAGGAAGCGAATTTTCACCGAGCAAACTAATAGCACGTTGATACAGCATTTTCATATGAGTATCTTCAGCATTGGCTAACATCTGGAATGTTTCTATCGCCTGAGGCGCCTCCGTCCTATCCCTGGCGGCCAGGTAGAAGTCCCCGGAGCCCTTCTCCATTTTGATAGCCAGCATGAGGATGTCACGAACATTCGCAGCTTCTGTTATCAATTCTGACCTTATCTCAGGAATTCCCGAGATAGTCTCATGAGGCCAGTTTAGAATACCGCCATCCAAGCTGTAAATCCGTTCAAAGCCCAGTCCGCAGAGGGCTATAGCTGCCGCCATACTCCTGCGCCCCGAGCGGCAATAGGTAATAATCTTCTTAGTGCGATCCAACTCCCCCTGCCTGGCCTCAAGTTCCCCCAGTGGTATGAGCATAGCTCCCGGGAGGTGTCCAGCCTCATATTCCTCAGGCTGCCTCACATCCAGTAGAAGAAACTCGCCCTTCTTGTCCTGAGCCAGTATCTTTTTGATTTTATCCGGTGTTAGTCTTGTTATTACATCAGCAGCACAAGTTACCTTCATTATAATTGGTCTCCTCCTGAAATTCCCTTCGCCGGTCGAGGGTTAGATTTCCATCAGCATTGGGTTACCCCCAACTTTTATATTAAAAACGTCGTTAGTTAGCCCTGCAGGCAATTGGTGAGGCGATCAGCACCGGGGCCGGGGAATGACGGAGCACCTTCTCGGCCACACTGCCGAAGACCCAACGCGAAACCCCTGACCTCCCGTGGGTGCTCATGATAATCAGGTCCACGTTGTTCTCGCTGGCGTATTTTAGTATGTTACCTGCCGGCCTGCCATGAGCAATAGCAGTCTTGACAGTTATGCCCTTTTTCTTCGGGTCCAGGCGCTCGACCAACTTGGTAAGGTAATCTTCGGCCTCGGCCTTGGCCTCTTTTTCTAACTTATGGCGCCAGTCTTCACTGATCCCAGTAGTTGGAGGAAAGGGCTCTACCACCATGAGCAAAACTACCTCCGGAACATTACATCCGATAGCGATATTCCTGAGATGCTCCAGACTACACTCAGCGAATTCTGATCCATCCATTGGTGACAGTATTCTCTTGTACATAAAGTCTCCTCTTAATAATGTTTTTTTTACCCTTTAGTGGGCTTAAGATTCTATGTTTCCAGCTTTGCCTTCACTTTTTAACCTTACTTTTCCTCCCTTTTCAACAGGTCACTGAATACCTCAGTATGATATACTTCATGGTCCCTTATTCGGGTAAGCAGCTTCTTCAGTTTAGTGTCTTTGACCTCCTTGGCCGCGCGGTCATATTCAGCAGCCACCTCCTGCTCAATCTTGATGTCGGCTCGTAGCATCTCAGCTGTCTTGGTTGATTGGTCAACCTCGACATGTTCAATCCGAGGACTGCCACTGCCATCAACCATCTTCTCGGCTAGCCAACCGAGGTGCTGCATTTCATTGATTGACTGATCCTCCATCTCTCGCTTAACCTCCTCATTGGCTGTCATATAAGAATGGAATAGATACTGGAGGATGACCGTATACTCGTGTTCAATACCCCAATTAAGTATCTGAGTAACCCTGTCCTGCCGAACACCCCTTAAGTCTTTGACCCTTTCCTTTTTCGCCTTCTCCACGAAGTGTCGGAAATCACCGTGGTGCGATTCTTCATCAGACAAGATCCGTTGCAGTAGCCGTTTTATCTTGGGGTTGGCGATCGTTTTTATGTGCTCTTGATATAGAGTTATGGCATCCTCTTCTAACAGCACATTGTTCTTCATCCAATCGGCAACTGACTCACCGCTCATACGCATCTTGCCCCTTTTCAGGCTGGGAGTCCCGCCCAACTCGACAATGACTTCAGCCAGCCAGTCAAGATGGCGCATTTCCTCCCGGGCGATTGCTTCAATTTCAAAAGCAATCTCACCCTCACCCATAGCGTAGCCATGAGTCAGATACTGAATAATGGCAC
>JAUWWP010000235.1 GCA_030616835.1 Deltaproteobacteria bacterium
AATGCCAAAGCCCAAAGTTCAAATGAAGCTCAAAGTTCAAATGACAAATTTCAAGGTATCAACTAAAATAAATCCTAAGCACTAAGCACCAAATCCTAAACAATATTAAATGACCAAAATTCAAAATACAAAACCCTGTCCTGAGCTCGTCGAAGGGATTATGATCTTGAAGGGTGAACATTAAAATTTGCCAGAGAAACTACTGAACTTACGAAGATATTTGGTGCAATCTTAGAGAAGTCAAAATAGTTTTGAATTTGGCTAATTTGGATTTAGAATTTGGGATTTAGAATTTATTAACATTATTGATGTATGAGATATTATCTGAAGATATTTAAGACGTTTTATATAATTATTGTTTTGCTTTCTTTCCCGCCGAGATTATCAGCGGAGGTAGATTTTAGTGGTTTTATCCAGCTCGACAAGAGGGTGCTGCGCGAGGAAACCGATAAGCCCTTTGTGGGGATGTATAATACCTTCCGCCTCGAATCAAAGGCATTTCTCTCAGAAGAGGTCTCTGCCCTGGCCAGCCTGGATCTTCGCTACTATGACTTTGCTAATACTGAATCTTTATCTGAACTTTCCCAAAGGGAAGAAATAAATCCCCTCGAGTTTGGCCTCTGGGAGGGCTATCTCGATCTCTATGGGTTTTTGGTTGATGAGGTTGATCTCCGCCTCGGAAAGCAGAGAATTGCCTGGGGAACCGCCGACAAACTGAATCAGACAGATAACCTGAATCCTGACGATTTCTCCGACCTCCTCGATTTCGGAAGAAAACTACCCTCCACCGCCTTAATGGCTACCTACTACCTTGGGGATTTTAGCTTGATCGGTGCCTGGCTTCCTTCCCTGCGCCCGGCCCTGCTGCCCGCAGGCGGCATTCCTTTTGATGTGAAATCCTATGGCTTTCCCATTTACGAGGATGTAAATTTGATTATCAAAGAGTATGAGATAGAACTTCCACCCAAATATTTGAGGAATTCGATGGGAGCGGTGAAATTAGCGGGCAACCTTTTTAACATTGACTTCTCTCTCAGCTATTTTTATGGCTATGATGATATTCCGATACCTGAAGTTGTAACGATAACTTCGATTACTCCTGCATCGCTTTCACCCCCCTTGGATATAGAAGCCGCAATAAAACTGAATTTTCCTAAGATGCAAGTAATTAGCGTTGACCTGGCCGGAGAGGTCTTTTCTATCGGCTACTGGGCGGAGGGAGGATTATTTATACCTGAAGAAGTAAAAATAGAAATTACTTCTGATGACGTCTTGATAGCTGTGGCCCTCGATCTACTTAAAGAGAGTGGTAAACTTCCTGAGGAAATAGTTTATCTGGAGGATAAACCTTACTTCAAATATACCCTGGGAATGGACTATACCTTTAAAAGCGGGATTTATCTTAATGCCCAGTGGATGCATGGGTTTTTTACTGAAGCAGGGGAGGATAATTTAGAGGACTATATTATGGTCTTCCTGGAGAAAAAATTCTTCCGGGAGGAATTGAAGCTGAAATTAGGAGGAGGGATTGAAGTTAAGGACTTTGATGATTTTAGTGAAAACTATGCCTATATCATCATTCCGGAGATAAGTTATTATCCTGCCGATAATGTTGAGCTTACCTTAGGCACCTTCATCCTGGAGGGAAAAGAGGGGACGATGTTCGGCCAGATGAAGGATCAGGATCAAATTTTCCTTAAAGCCAGAGTTAGTTTCTAAAAAACCAGGCTGCCAGTAAGTCCCCAGTTGATTACACTCCCACCGATTTTAAATCCAGGATACCCGGGGTTTTCAAGTCGAGCATCATTATTGCTTTCAAGCATCAAACCCGGATCCTTTTTGACCTTTCTCTCGGTCAGGGTAATAAACTGGAGATGACCGTCAATCCGCAGTATCCGTAAAAAAGGGATATCGCAGAGCTCCCCAAGGTATAAGCCGAAACCGCCGGAGAAGATGTGGGTGTGGCTATCGAGGATATTGGAGGTGCCTTTCAATGTCCTGTCAGGAACCGGTGAAGGCTCAAAGGAGTAACCGGCCCGAAGGTCGAGGAAATCGTATAAATGATATTCAACACCCAACTTTGGATTGTAAGTATCTTTGAAATCTGGATCTATATCCGTGCTTTTGTCCGGATCTTCACTTCCTAAAAGAAATGCCTCAACTGTGCCAAACGGTGGTTCATATTCTGACCAATCAATCCAGGCAAGATCAGCAGCTACCGTTAATTTCTCAATGGGATCGTAGGCTATGCCGAGGGCTATCTGGCGAGGTGAAAAGAGGGTTGCTGAGTGCGTTGAAACATCTGTATCAAAATCTGGAATTATTGTTACTGTATCTATATCAATTGCAAGCTCATCCCGGAAGGCCAACCCGACCCGAAGATTCTCCATCGGTTTATAGAGTAATCCTGCATGAGTGGCTATAGTTGCGACCATAGTCAGGTCACTTCTTGGTAATGATATTTGATCATCGTCTACCGGTTCAGAAGGGGTAATGATTGTGCCCTCGGTATCAAGAAGTACTGATATGCCAAGGCCTGCGGAAAGCTCCTGAAGGGCTTCCGGGGAAAATCCTATAGCCGGAAGAATGATTAACTCCTGGGTTCGGTTGGAGTAGTCTAAGAAATAGGGCTCGGTAGGTGGATGAAATAGAGGCCTGACCGATAGCCCCTGAGGGTTATGGAGCCCGAAGCCCCATACCCAACTGCCATAAAAATCTCCTAAAGGAACAGCAATTCCCAGATTATACCCCTTGGTAGCATCAACTTTTGGCTCCTCCGAACTGCCTTCCACAGCAAAATCCAGGCTCGGGGTTGTTATAAAATACCCGAACTCAGCTCTAATTCGCTCGGCCTCGGTTAAGGCAGCCGGGTTGTAATAGGTCGCGGTAAGGTCATCGCCCATAGCGGTGTAGGCCCCTCCCATCGCAATCGCCCGGGAATCATAGCCGAATGTGTCAAAGGCATTGCCCCGGACAATCTTAGAAGTAAAAATTATCAAGAGGATTAAAGTTGCCACTCCAACTAAAACCTTCTTCATATACTACCTCCTTATGATAGTTCCCTCTCCCCATTGGGGAGAGGGAACTTCCTTTTCCTAATCTGAGAAAGTGGTATTTGTTTATTAACTCTAATTATTAGTTTTGTGATACCTTATTTATTTTGCGGGAGATGGTAGGTTTAAGATGATCTTACCGATCCGGGGCAATTGAAATTTCAATCCTTCGACAGGCTCACGACAGGCTTTGTGAAATCAGTATCTTTTAGTGCCTTACTTAAAAAAAGAATCTCCAATCCTCGGAGATTTTTTTCCTTATCAAGATCCACGAATAATCTATTAGATACTTTAACCGTGCGGTTGACCTTCTTTTTAGTCAATTTTATATACATTGAATCCCCTCTGGATCATAAGTGATTTTCATTTTTAAGAAATTCGTATAATTCGTGTAATTCGTGGTTCAGGATGGGACTAAAATTTATAAGCAAAACTCATACCTATCATATCGAGATTTCCGCCAAAATTCCCTATTACCTCAGGATCTTTCTTGCTTTCCCCTTTTTCAACACTGAGCTTATTATAAAAAGCATGAAGATAACTCAATTCCACAATGAGATTCTTGAAAAACCAGAAATCGACCTCATATTGCCCACCGCCAAAGAGTCTGATTCTATCGGTACTAAAATTCTCAACGGAAGTAATCTCCTTGGAACCCGCTCCCTGTTCCCAGCCAAACCCCGCCCCCAATTTAAGATTTTCGCGTAATCTATACATACCCCAAAGTCTCAGCCCCAGGGTATCTTTAAGGCCCCAGTCCATTCGTCGCTTTTTGGATACTGTATCTGAAGAAGTCACTCCTGTTACTGGATCTACTACTTTTACATCCGGGACATTGATATCAGCATTACTGTATTTGCGAACAGACCAACCCTCCCAGCGAAGGGTAAGGTCCAGTTCAATTTTATCTGTTGGCCGGTATTCAGCTCCGAAGTTGATCATCTGCGGTAATTTAAAGGGCTTCAATTCGATATCACCCTTGCCACTAATTGTCAGAGCAAGAAACTGCGTAGTAACTCCATCTTCTAATAACATAAAATGTGGCTCCGCTTTTAGTTCTACATCACCCTCCAGTGTAAAATTGAGCCCGCTAATATAAGAGAGTCCAATATCTAAGTCCTCCCGGGGCTTCCAGAGGATACCGATATTCCATCCGATTGCCCAATCACTTAGATCCTTTTCGCTTCCTCGGATCTCTATATAACAATCGGGTGCTGAGAAAGTTCCTATATCTGCCTCTTCTTTTAATTCAAGTTCGGCATTCAAAGTCATATAATTGAAATTTACCCCTGCTCCGACCATTAGGTCGGGTAGGATCTTATAGGCAGCGGCAGTACCAACGGTTAAACACTGAACCGCTGTCTTTATCAACTGGAATCTCTGCGGCGCCGGCTCAGTTTTACCATCCACAGTTACTTCTTCCGGCCAGTCGAGCGAACCACCAAACGGGGTATAAAAAGCGACTCCCCAGACAAGTTTTTCCGGTCCATAATCGGTGGCAACCCCGAGGAAAGGTGGAGGAGCAACTGTGCTTGATTTTATCTCAGGGTAATCCTTCTTTACTCCGGTCCAGGGGTCGGTATCCGTTTTATAGGTAAAGTTAAGAAAGTTTAAGTTAAGGGTTGCTAAGATATTTGTCCCTTCGAGCTGGCCGAGGGCAGCCGGGTTCCAGAAGATGGCAGCTACATTATCCTCCACCGGCCCGGAAAAATTGCCCCCGATGCCAGGAGCAGCGATGCTACTGGCAAAAAGAGGTGAAGCAGGAGAGAGCAGCAGAATGGTTAGAGCCATAAGCAGGATCCTTGGGT
>JAUWWP010000080.1 GCA_030616835.1 Deltaproteobacteria bacterium
AGGCCCTCCGGGCAGAATTTCGGCCCGAGTTCCTGAACCGGATCGATGAGGTGATTATCTTTCATCCACTGAGCCTTGAGCATATCAAGGAGATTGTCCAGATTCAGGTTGAGGAGCTTAAGGAAAGGCTTGGGGAGAAGAAGATCAATCTGGTGGTCACCGAGGAGGCCAGGGAGTTGCTTGCCCAGCAGGGCTTTGACCCGGTCTACGGAGCCCGCCCCTTAAAAAGAACCATTCAGCGAACCCTTCAAGACCCCCTGGCCTTACGAATTCTAAAAGGGGAGTTCTCGGAAGGGGATACTATAAGGGTAGGAGTTGATGGAGGGAAGGAGGAGATTATCTTTGGATAAAACAGGGAATAGCCCTTCGACAAGCTCAGGACATGGCAGGGAGTAGCAGGGAAGAGCAGGGAGTGGCAGGGGGGGGGAGATTAAGCAGTGAAATAGGGGACGTAATTAATATTTTGACTTTTTATCATTAGAGACCTGATTTTTGCTAAGATGCTAAGATAATCAAGAAGAGATTAAAATCCCCCTTTGCCCCTCTTTTCCAAAGGGGGGAATGTAGGTGAATTTTTCCGGAGTGGGAGTAGGGGTTCAATTCCCGAAGCTGTCAGGAACAGGTTTATTGAACCCGATAAATATCGGGCTTGAAGGAAAGGTATTAGTTTATTATTCTGAGCTTTCAGGTTCAACCCGGATCTCAACTTCCAGCACTGAACGGTCAGCGGCTTTTTTTATGGTCAGAGTCAGATTCTTATATTTAATTACCTCCCCCTCCCGGGGGATCCGTCCGAGACGGGTGATGATAAACCCTGCCAGGGTTTCGTAGTCTCCTTCAGGAAGGCGGAAGGGAAGTTTTTCGTTGATCTGATCAATCTCCATTCTGGTCTTAAAGAGATACCTTCCTTCTCCCAGCTCTCGATAAAGCCACTCTTCGTCATCATATTCGTCTTCAATCTCCCCCACGATCTCTTCCAGGATATCCTCAATGGTGACAATTCCCACTGCTCCTCCATACTCATCCACGACAATGGCCATACTCTTGCCTTCCCTTTGCAGTTGAAATAAAAGTTCATCCACTGCCTTGGTTTCCGGAACAAATAAGACCTCCCGGATAAAGGGCTGGATACTTTTTTCCCTCTGAGTAGCCCCCAGGAGATCGAAGCTGTTCAGAATCCCCACTATCTCATCGATGCGACTGCGGTATATCGGGAGGCGGGAATAACCCTTCTGGGCAATCTTTTCGATAGCATCAGCAACCGTGGCTTCCTCCGTAATTGCCACTACCTCAATCAGAGGGATCATCACCTCTTTCACAGTAGTCTCGGAAAAACTGAATATTCGATGGATCATACTCTTTTCCGAAACTTTTAAATCGCTTCCTTTATCTCTAATCTTAAGGACACTTTTCAGCTCTTCTTTGGTAAGAAAGGGAATCCCCTCGCTGCTGCCGCCAATTGCCCGCGACAGAAGCCCAGCAAATTGGGAAAGAAGGTAGATCAAAGGGTAGAAGAGGTAGAAAAAAAGCCAGAGGGGGCGGATGACTTTGAGCGAGACACTGTCTGCCCGCTGCTGAAAAAGATTTTTCGGAATCACTTCTCCCAGGAACAACAGGAGCGGGGTCATTATCAGGGCGGTATAAAGAACCCCGCTTTCTCCAAATTTTCTTACCAGGAGGGAGGTGGCTATCGTAGTGCTGGTCACCACCGAAAGGTTGGTTCCGATCAGGGTAGTACCGAGTAGCCGCTCCGGGCGCTTCAGGGCGTTGCTGATAAGCTGGGCTGTCCCTGATCCCTTCCGGGCCAGATGCCTGAGCCTGATCTTATCGGCCGCGACAATCGCAATCTCTGAGCCTGAAAAGAAGGCCTCAAAGAGCAAGCAAAGAAAGATAAGAATCAATGAAAGAGGTAAATCCATTACGAGGCTATCTCTCCAAAAAGCTCCTCCAGCAGGTCCTCCATTGTTACCAGACCGGCTACCCTGCCATACTCGTCAACCACAATGGCCAGATGGATTCTCTTTTCCTGAAACTCTCTAAATAATTGATCAGTGGTCTTGCTCAACGGAATAAAATAGGGCTGGCGCACCAGTTTCTGCCAGTCCTCTTCCTCTTTAAGATCCCATTCACCCCATAGGGTGAGAAGGTCTTTGGCATAAAGGATTCCCACCACATTATCTTTACTCTTCTTATAGATGGGAACCCGGGAATAGCGATTCCTCTTGATCTCCTCCAGAACCTTCTCCCGGGATAAATCAAAAGGAAGGCAGAAGATCTGGGAGCGGGGGATCATTACCTCCGAGACCAAGGTATCACCGAACCCGAATACCTTATGGATCAACTCGGTCTCCGCCTCCTCCAGAACACCTTCTTCCTTTCCTACCTCAATAAGGGTGCGGAACTCATCCTCCGTAATTGTATCATCACGGGGATGCTCCTTTCTCCGGAAAAGGTTAAGAAAGAGGCTGGCGATCTTGTCAATGAGCCAGCGCAGGGGAAAGACGAGCTTGGTGAAGAGGTCCAGCGGCCTGGCCACCAACAAGGAGAACTCCCGGGAGTAGTTAACCGCAATCGTCTTGGGGGTGATCTCTCCGAAAATTACCAGCAGGGGAACCATTATCAGAATGGAAAGCCATTTATAAGGGTCGCCCCAGAGGGTAATCACCAGGGAAGCGGCAACTGCGGAGGCGCAGATGTTGATCAGATCGTTGCCCAGCAGGATGGTAATCAGCAGTCGTCGGGGGTGCTTAAGAAGCTCAGGGATCTTCCCGGCCCGGCCCTGCTCCTTGAGCAGTTGAAGCTTGAATCGGCCCAGGGAGAAAAGAGCGGTTTCGGAGCCCGAGAATAAGGCAGAGAATATCAGGAGAATGCCGATAATGAATAATTTGTTAAATGGCGAGGGATCCAAATTGTCCTTTTTAGAATTTCAATTCCCGAAAAGATCAGAATGTGACCTGAGTGCGAAAATGATCATATCCGGACAGGTTAATCTTATGAGGCCTGCCTTTTTCATCCACGACCTTAAGGCCTTCCTTTCCCTTCACTACCTCCCCAATATGAGTGAGTCGGCAGTCAAATCTGGAGGAGAGGCACTTGAGTGGCTCAACCTTGGCTCGATCCACGGTAAACAAAAGCTCGTAATCTTCTCCCCCAGCCAGAGCTAAATTCCACCGATCTTTTTCAAAGCTTAGAATATTTCTCCGATAGTAATTTGAAAGGGGTAACTTTTCCCGCCAGAGTCTCGCCCCTAACCCAATCTCTCGAGTAAGGTGGCTCAAGTCGGCTAAAAGCCCATCGCTCAGATCAATCATTGCCGTGGCCAGGCCTTTTTCAGCGATTAACCTCCCTTCCTTGATCCGGGGTCGAGGATCGAGATGCTTCAAAACTACCCGGGGAAATTTCCTTAATGATTGAACCGGATTTCCACTGTCCTGAAGGATCTTCAGGCCCAGCAGGGAATCCCCCAGGGTTCCGGTGACGAAGATCTGGTTGCCCACTGCCGCCCCTGCTCTCCCAATCATCTGGGCTCGGTGAACCTCCCCCAAGACGGTAATGCTGATCGTTAGTTTCCCCGCGGAAGCACTGGTATCACCACCGATTAAGCTCACGCGATAATCCCGGGATAGCTCCTTTAGCCCCCGGAAGAACTCCGAGAAAAACTCTACCGGGTAGTGGCGGGGAATCCCCAGGGAGAGCAAAAAATATTGGGGGATACCTCCCATTGCCGCAATATCGCTTAAGTTCACCGCTAAGGTCTTTCTTCCTAAATAATAGGGTGAGTTCAGTCGGAGATCAAAGTGAATCCCTTCGAGAAGCAGATCGGTAGTAAGCAGGGTCACTTTATCTCCCGCCGTGCTGAGGGCGGCAGTATCGTCGCCAATACCCTGGAGAAGGCGTCGATCCCGGCTCTTGAAGCTTCCTTTGATCCTTTCGATTAATCCGAACTCCCCCAGTTCCTCAATATCCACCGGTTCCCCCTTAATTATATTAAGGCAAATCCTAAGCACGAAGCACTAAATCCTAAATAATATTAAATGACCAAAATTCAAAATACAAAAACCTGCTTTGAACCCCACCTGTAGCGTAGTTGAAGGGATTGTTTTGAACATTTAATATTTGGATTTAGAATTTATTTAGGGTTTAGGGTTTGGGATTTAGAATTTATCAGCATAATGATATATGTAATATTATCCGCAAATATTTAAGACGGCTTTATATAGCTTCAGCTACTGACCCCTAATGAGGTTCGCTTCTTCCTCTCCTTCTTAATCAGAGCAGTACTGATTACCTCGTCCATATGCCCGGCCAGGAAAAAGTCAACTTTCCGGCGAAGGCTCCGGGGAATTTCCTCCAGATCCTTTTGATTTTCCCGAGGAATAACCACCGTCTTGATCTTGGCTTGCAGGGCAGCGAGGGCCTTCTCTTTCAGCCCCCCAACCGGGAGGATCTTCCCCCGGAGGGTTATCTCCCCGGTCATCGCTACATCCTTTCGCACCGGGACCTTAGTCAGGGCAGAGAGCAGAGCAGTTGCCATAGTTACTCCGGCGGAAGGGCCATCCTTGGGGATTGCCCCTGCCGGAACATGGATGTGAACATCCACCTTCTCAAAGAAATCTGGATCGATATCAAATTGCTTGGCTCGGGAGCGGGCATAACTCAGGCCCGCCTGGGCTGACTCCTTCATCACCTCTCCCAGATGCCCGGTAAGGGTCAGCTTCCCGCTGCCTTTCATAACCGAGGTCTCGACATAGAGAACCTCTCCTCCGGTTTCGGTCCAGGCTAAACCAGTAGCCAGCCCAACTTCGTCAACCTCCTGCTCGGACTCGGGCAGGTATTTAGGAGGGCCAAGGTATTTGGGGAGAGAGCTCTGAGTTAGCTTAAAAGGACCTTCCTCCCCCTCCGCGATTCTTCTGGCCACCTTCCGACAGACCGAGGCGATTTCCCGCTCCAGATTGCGTAGCCCCGCCTCTTTCGTGTATTGGGTTGTTATCTGCAATATAGCCTGATCAGAAAATTGAAGGCCCTTCTCACTGATCCCATTCTCCTCCAGCTGGCGCGGGATAAGAAACTGCTGGGCAATCCGCAGTTTCTCCTGCTCACTATAGCCCGAAAGCTGAATTACCTCCATCCGGTCCTTGAGGGCCGAAGGCACCGGATCAATAAGATTAGCGGTAGTGATGAACATTACATTAGAAAGATCGAAGGGAAGGTTCAGGTAATGGTCGCTGAAGGAGTAATTCTGCTCTGGATCTAAAACCTCCAGCAGGGCTGCCGAAGGATCGCCCCGAAAGTCCATCCCGATCTTATCAACTTCATCCATCATAAAAACTGGATTATTAGTGCCAGCCTGCTTTATCCCCTGGATGATCCTTCCGGGTAGGGCTCCCACATAGGTTCTCCGATGTCCCCGGATCTCAGCCTCATCCCTGAGGCCCCCCAGGGAGATCCGGACGAACTTTCTGCCCAGGGTCCGGGCAATGGATTTACCCAGAGATGTCTTACCCACTCCCGGTGGTCCCACAAAGCAGAGGATGGGGCCCCGGAGCTTCTTCTTTAACCTCCCTACTGCTAAGTACTCCAGGATCCTCTCCTTTACCTTTTGCAGATCGTAATGATCCTCATCCAGAACCTCTTTTGCTTTCTTTATATCCAGGCGGTCCTTGGTGCTCTTAGACCAGGGTAGATCGGTAAGCCAGTCTAAAAAGGTTCGAACCATTGAGGCCTCGGCAGCATCAGGGTGCATCTGTTCCAGCCTAGTGAGCTGCTTATTGGATTCCTTCTCTGCTTCAGCCGGCATCTTTGCTTTCTTGATCTTCTCCCGGAACTCCTCAATCTCCCGGGTCTTCTCATCGCTTTCTCCCAGCTCGCTTTTGATCGCCCGGAGTTGTTCCCGCAGAAAGTAATCCCGTTGCGTCTTGTTCATCTCTTCCTTGGCCTGGGACTGGATCTTGGCCTGCATAGTCAGAAGCTCCAGCTCCTTACTTAAGAATTCGTTAAGCTTTTTCAGCCGGGCAACCGGCTCGATGGTCTCCAGGATCTGCTGGGAATCCTCTATTCGCAGCCCCAAATTGGAAGCTACCAGGTCAGCAAATCTTCCGGGATCCTTGACATTCTCGATTATCATCATAAGGTCGGGGGAAAGCATCTTCCCTACCGAGATCATCTTTTCCAACTGCTCCTTGACATTGCGGATCAAGGCCTCAACCTCCAGAGTGATATTGGAGATACTGGGTTCCTTGATCTGAGTAATCTTAACCAGATAAATCGGCCTCTGCTGGGTATACTCTACCACCCTTGATTTGACCAGGCCCTGGATCAGGATCTTCACCCTTCCATCCGGAAGCTTGAGCATCCTCATAATGGTGGCCACAGTGCCTACCGAATGAATCCCCTCAGGGGCGGGGTCATCTTCCTCGATATTCTTTTGCGCAGCCAGAAAGATCAGACGGTCTTTGGATAAAGCCTCGTCTACTGCCAGGATGGAGATCTCTCTGCCTACGAAAAGCGGCAGGATCATATAGGGAAAAACAACTACATCCCTGACCGGCAACAGGGGTAGTACCTCAGGGATTACCACTTGTTCATTTTCCAACTTCTCTTCCATCTAAATACCTCCACTTAACTTGGCTCAATCTTTTTCAATCTTAATCTTATTGCGGCTGCCCCTTCGCTCAGCTATCTTGGGCATCCGGATACTAAGAATACCCTTCCTTAATTTTGCTTTTATCCGGGAGCTATCAATCGCACCGGGAATCTCAATTATTCTTTGGAATTTGCCAAAGCTTCTTTCAATGCAGAGGTAATTTACTCGCTTCCCCGTGAATTTCTCCCGCTTGACCCCCTTAATAAAAACAACCCCGCCGGAGAAAGATACCTCGATCTCCTCCGGACTGATCCCCGGCAGCTCAACCCTGATCAGGATCTCTTCCTTGCCTTCTAAGATGTCTACCGGGGGAATAAGTTCCCCTTTGGCCAGGGCATATGTTTCCTTCTGGCTAAAAAGTGAACGGAAGAGGGTGTCCACCTCTTCCCGAAAATAAGCCAGCCTGCTGATTTGAGTTTTAGGATTCTTTGCCATTACCTAATCTCCTTATTGCTTAGAATCCGCTACCCTCCGATCTCCCATTAACTCACGGACTAACTTGGAGGATCTTACCATCTTCCACCTTCAAAATGAATAGATCTTTATTCAATTCCCCGCTGCTGGTGAAGGAGATATTCCCACTAACTCCCTGATATTTTGGCAGGCTTAAAAGCCGCTCGCGGAGAGCCGGCCGGGAGTTAACTCCCGGTTGCTCAAGGATAGTGAGGACTAATCGGGCAGCATCGTAGGCCTGAGCTGCCAAGATCTCCGGCTCCTCGGAGAAGATAACATCAAAGTGTCGGACAAAGTCCTGAATCTCCGGGTTCAGGCTGTCCTTAAAGAAACTGTCAACAAAGATCGCTCCTTCTACATACTTCCCTGCCATTTCAATCAACTGGGGATAATTCCAGCCGTTGCTTCCCAGAAGTTGAACTTCTTTGATATCATAGTAGGCCAGTTGGGGAACGATGAGCCCTACCTTATCATAATAATCAGGAATGAAAATGGCCTGGAAATCGATAATGGGCTCCGGTTCCCATTCCCCTTCTTCTGTTTCTTCCCACTTTCTTTTCTCACCCTGCCGAAGATCCAGATAATATAACCCTGCTAATCTCTTAATCTCCTCTCCGAAATCGGTCTGCTTGGGATCATAACCCTCAATTGCTACGATTTCTCCTCCTTCCTGGGAAACCTCATCCCAGAAATAATTCATTAACTCCTCTCCATAAGGGTCTTTCGGATAGAGGATTGCGAATCTGCTGAGATCCAGATATTGGCTTACATAATTAACCAAGGTCTTGGCCTGAAGCGAGTTGGTCAAGCTTTCCCTGAAGATGTAATCACCAATGCTGGGTAGACCTTCCTTCTGGGAGAGAGTAATGAGGGGCACCCTCAACTCCTGTGCCCGGTAGGAGGCAGCCTCGGCAGTAATGCTTAGAAGAGGCCCCAGGATGCCGATAACATTATCCCTGAATACCAGATCCTCCACCGCCTTGACTGCCAACTGAGGGATACCTCGGGAGTCCTTTATAACAATCCTGACATTCGGGTCCTTATCGTTCTCCTCAAAGGCCCCGATCGCCAGCTCTATTCCCCAGAGGGCCTTCTGCCCATAAATCCCATACCTACCCGAAAGAGGCAGGATACATCCTAAGGCATCTTTTTTTACTAAAGAACGATTATAGATTCCCTCCAGGAGCTCCTGAGCCTTCTTGGCAAGTTCATGCGTTTGATATTTGCGGATGAACTTCTTTAGCTCAGTCTCGGCCCGGGCAAGGTTCCCCTGGGCGAAGTATATCTCGGCTAACCTTATCCAGGAGTATTCCGAGGGGAATCTTCCGGAAAAGGATCGGGTTACCTCTTCCAGCTCCTCCTTAGTAAGCTTGGTGGAGATAATTTCTTTGATTTGTTCTTTGGTAAGTTCCTTAAACTGCTTGTTCTTGAATCCTCTCCCGGCCCGCCAGTACCAGTTCAAGGACTCCAGGTTTCTTCCTAACCGATAATAGCTTTCCCCGATTAAATAGCAGATCTGGGCCCTTTTTTGTGAGTCGGAAAACTTATCCAGCAAGCTCCTTAAGATCTGGTTGGCAGCTTCAAAATTCTCCAGCTTAAGCCAGCAGATCCCCCGATTAAACTCTGCCTCTCTGGCCCATTCACTATGAGGATACTCTCGGGTAAGCCTCTCGAACTGCAGTAAAGCCTCGGTATAATCCTCTCTCTCAAGATGAATTTTCCCCATCTGAAACAGGGCATCATCGCTGAGGGTGCTCTCAGGGAAATTAACTACAAATTTCTTATACTTTTCCAGAGCAAGATCGAGATAGCCGGCGGCGTAAGCATTTTCTGCCTCAGCAAATTCTTTCCTAATTGCCACCTCTAACGGGATTCTCTTCCCCTCCCGAATTACCATCTGAGGGGCACATCCGGTTATGATAGCAACCAAAGCTAAGGAAAGTACCTTTCTTTGCCAGAGAGGTTTCATTGTCGCTTAATTTTATCTAAATAGCTTAAAACTTTCTTGCTCAAATCCGGGGAATCAATGAGGATTGAAACCTCATTGTTATATTTAAGGGCACTATGGGTAAGATTGTGGCTTCCGATAAAGGTAAGTCTCTGGTCAATGACAACGAGCTTGGTATGGGTGGTTTTCCTGGGGGAATCAAAGTGAACCTCAATCCCTGCCGCCTTCAATCTTTCCGCGGTGGAGGAGTTTTCTCGGTTCACCGAGGAGAACGAATCGCTATCCTTCTCCAGAATTAACCTGATCTTCAC
>JAUWWP010000373.1 GCA_030616835.1 Deltaproteobacteria bacterium
ACGAATTCCAGGATATCGATGGAGCAAAAGTTATTTGTGACATCCAACTTTATTTAGACTTACAAAGTTACCGGGAACGAGGAGAAGAAGCAGCAAGATTTCTTTTAGAAAACCGTTTGATGACACGATGGTAACAAAAGTCGATTACCCACAAGATGAGGTTGAGGCTTGTCTGTCGGTAATGGTTGAGCTTATGACCTTACTCGGGGCATTTCGGGATTCCATTGTCTTGGTAGGAGGGTGGATGCCCTACTTTCTCTTTGAGGAGGGAAGACAAGAACATACTGGAAGCCTCGATATTGACATCGCATTGGATTTTAAAAAGATCTCAGATGATACCTACGGAACCATCCTTCAAATTCTGGAAGAACGGGGGTATGAGCAGGGTAAGCAGCCCTTTATCTTCCATCGTAATATTAGCACCGAGGACAGCAGGGCAGTTACTGTGAAAATAAACCTACTTGCCGGTGAGTACGCCGGAACGGGAACAACGCATCGCACTCAGAAGGTTCAGGATGCTAGGGCGAGAAAAACAAGGGGATGTGACCTGGCACTTCAACATAGTTTCCCCATTATATTATGCAAGGAGATGCCTGATGGTGCAAAAAATGAAGTGACTATACAGGTTGCAGATGTTGTTCCATTTCTCGTTATGAAGGGCATAGCACTTTGGGATAGATATAAAGAAAAAGATGCTTATGACATCTATTTTACGACTTTGCATTATCCCGGTGGGATTGAGGCACTGGTTAAAGTTTTCGCCCCTTTTGAATCCAACAAGCTTATTCATGAAGGGCTTGGTAAGATAAGAGCAAAATTTGACGATATAGATGCACCAGGTCCTGTGTGGGTAGCAAACTTTTTGGAAATAGATGATGAAGAAGAAAAGGAAATGATTAAGAGAGATGTTTTCGAACGGGTCAATGCTCTTTTGGATGCTCTACATATCAACCCATTGCAGAAAGAGTAAAGGTGATGATTCAGGAATTCCGTTTCTAGGTCAAAATTCGGGGTCAGGCCTCAACTTTAAACTTACTGCTTCTCTGCATTTTCAAAGTCATTGACTAGGCTTCCTTCGAGACGGCTGGCCTCCTCAGGACAGGCAGGATAAAGAGGACAAGGTCTTCAACTTTCCCACCTTCTTCCCTAATTTTAACCTTCACAGATTTTAGCAGATTTTAGATTTCAGATTGTAGATTTCAGATCTGGAATCCGCAATGCGCCTATGGCGGATTGGTCATTGGGATTTGAACCACGAATTTCACGAATTATACGAATTATTCCTCTTTTGGTCATTGGTCATTGACCAATTGGTGTCTTGCCTTTAATGCCCTCCAGTGATATAAATAAAAGGTATGGAAAAAGACAAGGTATGTATTATCATTAGTCTTTTTTTAATATTGGGGGCTTTCCCTCCTCCACTGGCAGCAGAAGAAGATAAGGCGGATGAGGATCTCACACTCCCGGATATAACTATTTACGGGGAAGGGGAGAAGAAAAAGAAGGAACTTTTAGATCCAGGGCCTGGGGTTAGTACACATACCCTGGATCAGGAAGAGATTCTTCGGCCGGCCGGCTCCCTGGAGGATCTGCATCGGGTTATCCAGACTTTGCCCGGGGTGGTAAAACAAGGAGATTTCACCTCCATTATGTATATCCGGGGCGGAAATATACAGGAGACAATGACCTTCCTTGACGATACCTTGATCCTCAATCCCTACCATATGGGGATATTTTCCATATTCAATAACGACCTGGTAGAGAGTGTCGATTTCTATGCCGGGGGATTCCCCGCTATCTATCCCAATGCCCTATCCGGGGTGGTTGATGTCCACTATCGGGAAGGAAAGAGGGATGGAATCTCCGGGATGGCCGATCTGAGTGTAATCAGCGCCAAGACCCGTCTGGAGGGACCATACCTGAGAGGAAGAGGTTCATACCTGCTTTCTGCCCGGCGTACCTACTATGACCTGATCCTGGCCGGCCTGGAGAAGGCCGGATCGGTTGATACTGACGAAACTGCCGTTCCCAGCTTCAGTGATTTGTACGGAAAGTTTGTCCTGGACATTACTCCCCGTCATAAGCTCTCATTAAGCCTTCTGCGCTACGATGATAGGGTAACGATAAAGGAGTTTGAGGACCCTATGCGTCCGGATGCTGATCCCCTGGAGATAGAATATAAAGATGTAAACAATATTGTTAGTCTCTGGTTGGATTTAGGGATAACGCCCTCCCTGGATATAAATACCGGTGTCTCTTACGCCTATATGGATTACGAGGGGTCAGTAGCTGGAACTAATCCTATAGAAGGAAAAGTCAATGCTGATAGCCTTACCATTATGACTGGTGCGAGCATAAAACCATCGTCCCATCATGAGATCCAGACCGGGGTGCAGATGAATCGAACTAATATTGAACTGGATGCCCTGGTGCCAGATTTTATTCGCTACATAAACTATCTCGGCCACTATATCTCACCCATCAATTCCGAGAAAGTAGAGGTATCTTTAAAGGAGAGAATATCCTATACCGGGTTCTATCTGCAAGAAGTGTGGGATATTCTTCCTGATAAGTTTACATCACAGATGGGGGTTCGCTCCGACTACTGGGCGGACATCCGGCAGTGGACGTACAGCCCCCGGATGAACATATCCTATAATCTAACCCCGGATACCGTGATAAAGACCTCCTGCGGTTTATATCATCAGGTACCGGCCAACATCCTCTTTAGCGATGAAGATTTTGGCAATCCGGATTTAGAGGGTGAGCGGTCGATCCATTATATCCTGGGAATTGAACACCTGCTTAATGTTAATCATCTCATCCGCCTGGAGGGTTATTATAAGGATTTAGATAACCTGGTAGTAAATTATGATGAATTAACAAGTATGCCATCAGGCGGACCATTCTTTACCAATGACGGTAAGGGTTATTCCTGGGGGGTGGAGCTATTCCTGCAGCGGCTTGATGTAGGAAAGTGGGGCGGATGGCTCTCTTATGGTTTTGCCTACACCAAGAGATATAATCCGCTCCATACAATCAATCCCAGGTGGTACTATCCCCTGCAGGATCAGCGGCACACTTTATCGCTGGTGGTAAATTATCGGCCCTGGCAACTATGGAACTTTTCGGCCAAATTTCAGTTCTCCTCCGGAAAGCCATATACCCCGATCGATGAGTCTACCTGGGATGATGTCCCGGACTTAAGGGATCCGGACGACGAGGATCCTGGTTTGGTCTGGGTGGCCGAGATGGAGGATATAAACTCGGCCCGTTTCCCTCCCTACCACAGCCTGAATGTTAAGGTAGAAAGGAAGTTCATTAAGCAGAGTTGGGATCTCTCCCTCTATTTTGAGATCCTCAATGCCTACTACCACAAGA
>JAUWWP010000536.1 GCA_030616835.1 Deltaproteobacteria bacterium
AAGGGATTACGATCTTAAGAGATAAAATAGTTTTGAATTTGGCTAATTTGAATTTAGAATTTGTTTAGAGTTTAGGATTTAGGATTTCTCGTTTGGCATTTGGATTTAATCCCGCATGCAAATGGGACAATTCGTGATGGGCGAAAAGTTCTTAGGTCATCATTGTGAATGGAACCTGGGAAGCCCGGGCGGCTGGGATTACCAGCGGATGGCGCAAGAGCTGGGAAGGCTGAGCTGGGATAAAATAAAGCGGCTTTCAGGAATCGATATCGAGCTGGACTTCGGCCATTCCCTGCTAAATCCGGTACCTACCTTTGCCCGGTTGCTTCTGCGGGCCCATAAGCAGCGCTTCGGTAGGCAGGAGGCCTTTATTGTGCTGGTAGCCGAAGAGGAAACCCTGGAAAAGGTTGGGGAGAATATCCATTTTGTCAATTTCCTTAACCGTCTGCCCGGGGTTGCCGCTGCCCTGGCCTCACCCCGGAGTCTTGAAGCCAAGGGTGATGCCATCACTCTCGAAGGACGCCGGATTACCGTAATCTTTCTTGATTTTAACAATAATGTCGTGGTGAAATTAAGGAAAAAGTATAATCTAAATCCACTGATTAATGCCATCAGACAGGGGATTGTTATCAATCCTCGGGGTATCGAGCCAATTGGAGCCAAAGGTATTTTTGAAGTGGTTACCGGAGAGTATAAAAGCTTAATGTCTCGAACCACGGTCAGCCGCACGCCCTGGACCCGACAGTTCTATCCCCGCTCCACCACCGGACCCTCAGGGGAGAAGATCCCGGATCTGGTCGAGTGGGTAAGGGATCATTGGGAGCGGATTATCCTAAAACCAGTCCATGGATACTCGGGTAAGGGGATCATTATCGGTTATCAGCATGAGAATCCAGATAAATCACTTCAATATGCACTGAACAGTGGAGGTTATATCGTCCAGTTGCTTACCCCGCTTAATCTGTGGGCCGAGGAGTTTCCCTGGATCGACCGGAAAGAAGGCAGGGTCTTTGTCAAACGGTGGCAGACCGATTTCCGATGTTTTATTACTGATACCGGTCTGATCGGTTTTGTGGCCAGGTTCGGTGGGGTTCCTACCAATGTGGGCTCAGGAGGAGGTGCCAAGGGTGTTGCTGTTCTCCGCTCTCAGATTGGGGTCAGGGAGGCAATCGATCGGATTAATCAGGCAATTGTTGACTTGGGATATCGCACGGTGGCCGAGATTCAGGAGGAAATAGACAAAAAGGCAGTTGAGATGGGGTTTGTCTATCTGCTTGGTCCGATTATGACCACCCTGCGTCCCCGGATTATTACCCCTAAGCATCTTTCACAGCTTCAGTATTACAGCAAAAATCTCTGGAAGGATGCGGTTAAACTAAATGGGCTCTGGCAGGCCGGAAAGCTAACCAACTTCGTCGATATCAGCGAGGAGGAAGAGGAGATAGCCCGCTTGGCACCCTGGGACGGAGGCCCTGCTCTTATTTGCACTGATGGGCTGTACAGCTTCGGGGGACATCTTAGCCTCAATAATGCGTTTATATAGAGGCCAATGCCTCTGCCCAGCCATAGGCGGGGATAAAGGGTGGATTATATAAATTGCAAAATGCAAAGTGAAAAATGCAAAATGCAAATGATTGTCCTAGGCCTGTCGGAAGAATATCTAATGTCAAATGCCAAAGCTCAAAGTTCAAATGAAATCCAAAGTCCAAATGACAAAATAAAAGAGGAAAGGTCTCTTGACATTTAGTCATTTGACATTCATTTGATATTTGGATTTTGACATTTGGATTTAACTGATTTGGTATCTTACTTCGCTTAAACTCTCCCTGGTGAGAGTAATTGCTCTTATGTCCGAATCGCAGAAAAAAGG